>JAXDMB010000133.1:0-8829 GCA_034666325.1 Vulcanimicrobiota bacterium | reverse complement strand
AGACCCTCGGTACTTCAGGCGGGGTGCGGTGCCATCGGTTCGTTCTTGGTACGGGCATGCTGACGGCGCTCGCAAGATCGCCGGTCGTTCTTCAGTTCCGGTGCTTCGGAACGTTCACGCTGATCGGCGAGAACGACTGGAGCGCGAAGCCGGCGCGCGCGCGGGGGCGTGAGCTGTTGCAATATCTCGTCGCGCATCCGAACGGCTTCGCTTCGCGCGAGGTGTTGGCGGAAGCGTTCTGGCCCGAGCTGAGCATCGACGAGGTCGGCAACCGGCTCCACCTCGCCGCGAGCGGCGCGCGCGCGTCGCTGCGCGATGCGCTCGACGACGTCGACCCGATCCGCTGCGTGGAAGGCGCTTACGGCTGGCACGCGTCCGTGGCGATCGTCTCCGATGTGACGCGTTTCACAGCGTGCTACAACGACGGCTCGCCGGCCGCGATGCGTGAGGCGATCGCGATCTACGGCGGCGAGCTGTTCGCGAACGACCGCGCGGAATGGATCGTACCGCTGCGGGTGCGCTACACGAGCGCGTACCTGACGATGCTCGAGCGGCTGGCGCGCCACGCGCTCTCCAACGACGACCATGCCGGCTCGCTGGACTACGGCCTGCAGCTGCGCGCCGAAGACCCCGGCCACGAGAGCGCGGCGCGTCTGGTGATGCACTGCTTCGCAAAGCTCGGCCGCCGCCACTCGGCGATCGCGGAGTACGACTCGCTGTGCCGGCACCTGCGCCGCGGCCTCAACGTCAAACCGACCGCCGAAACGGAAGCGCTGCGCCGCGCGATCCTCAGCGGCGACCACGAAGGCGGCGCGCGCTAGACCGTCGCGATCGCGTTCGCCGGCGAGCCGACGTATCCGGGAAGCCGCAGCGGCGGCGCCGTGAGGAAGAAGCGGCTCCGGCGGTTCGCGTGAAGCCATTCGGCGAGCTCGGTCAAGTACCACAGCTCGCCCAGATGGATGCCGAGCTTGAAGAGACAGAGCTCGTGCAGCGGCAAGAAGGGCGTATTCGGCCCGCGCAGCTTGGGCGGGTACGCCTCGACCGCGAAGTTGTCGGACACGAGCGCCACCACGCCGCTTTCGGCGACCCAGCGCAGCAGCGCGGGATCGGAAGCGTCGAGCGCCGCGCCCGAGTTCCGCACCACCTCGCGGTCGGGCTCGCGCTGCATGTCGAGCAGCAGCTGACCGTAGCCGGTGTGGAGCGCGAGAACGTCGCCCGGCTCGACGGTGACGTCCTGCTCGCGCATCACGTCCATCAGCATCGCGCAGTCGACGTCGGTCGTCGCGGTGCCGTACCGCCGGTGCAGATCCACCATGACGCCGCGGCCCTGAATGCACGCCTTCGCCATGTCGTCGACGTCCGGCCCGGGAAAGTGCCCGTTGTAGTAGAGCACCTCGGCGACGCCGTCACCGTCCGCGTCGAAGTGCGAGCCGATATGCGCGAACGCGTCCCACTGGGTGGAGTACTGCGTGTACAGCGTCACGACATCGTCGTTCACGACGCCGGTCGCGCCTTCGCGCTGGCGGCTCAGCGGAAAGTGCTCGGCGGGCGCGCCCCCGCGGTCGACGATCGTGCGCTGCGGCGGATACCGGTGCGGATGAACGACGTTCCCGCCGGGATAGTCGAGCGGAAGACTGAGACAAAACCTCCGCCCGGTGCGAATCTCCGCAGCCGCACGAACGACACGTTCGGGCGTGAGCTCGTTGAGCCGCCCGATGCGATCGTCCGCACCATAGTCGCCCCAGTTGGACCCCTCCGGACGCCTGCGCACGGAACCGTCTACGCAGAGCTGCCGGAAAGGCCCTTCGGTGCATGGTACTCGGCGTTCGCGCCGCCGGCGATCTCATCCGGCGTCATTGCGCATCGGCCCGCGCCGCCGCGACGACCGACAAGATCCCGACGATCGCGAGCCCGACGCCGAGCGTCGCGGTGTCCCACCCGTAGCGGTGCTGCCCGTACAGCACCAAGGACTCTCCCCGTTACGGCTCGGCAGGACGCGCGAAGATGCTCTCGCGGCGACCCGTAGCCGCGAGAGCAATATGCTAGGCGAGGCTCGCCTACACCCCGGGGATGGCCGGCGCCGAAGCCTTCTCTAGTACGATCGGCCTATCATCCCGGCGCGGCCGGGGCAGCTACGCGAGCAGCTCGACGCGCTGGGCGGAGAACACGCGGAAGCGGGTGTCGTACGCGCGCGTTCCGCCGTCGTCCATCTTGACGCGGCTGTGGATCAGCACGTCTTGGGCGGTGCGCCCCTGGCCGAGCTCGTGCACGCGGCCGGCGATCATGCGGATCAGCGGGACGGTGGCGGCGGCCGGCGGGTTGAGGCGCCCCACGCGCACGAGCTGGTCCACGATCGCGGTCTGGATCTTCGCCGGCAGCGAGCGGAACTCGTCGTCCGTCCTGAGCACGGTCTCGGTTTTCTTGGGTTCCGGCTTGTTCTCGACGTAGCGCACGACGGCGTCCCAGTCGTCGGCCGCGATCGCGGTGAACGTGCAGAAGTAGCGGTGCACCACGCGCTCGGGCGCCTGCATCGCGTCCGCCTGATCGACGTGGACGTGGCTCGGGATGGCGCGCTCGCGCAGGATGAACGTAAACTGCAGCTCCGTCTCGGCCAGCCGGCGCGGTGACACGAATGCGACGCCTTCGCGCGATACCGTCGTGCCGAGCACGGGAATCGTCCGCCCGTCGCTCAGCGCGTGCGCCTGGAACTTGCCGTGGCGTGCGCCCGCGGCGCCGTTTTCGAACCAGCGCTGCTCGCGACGCCCAAAAAGCGAGTCGAAGAGCTGCATGTTTCCCGTTATGATAGCAAGCTACCGTCGTGTAACCTGCTCCCCGACCCCGAACGTGACCGTATTTTGACGTGCGTCACAGAGCGGGACCGGAGCTAAAGTCTGCGGAGCTTACGCGGCGTTTACGGTGCGTTTACCTCCGGTTTACGATGCTCTTTGCGGTCGTGCGGGCGACTTTCGGGGTAGAAGCGACGCCATGGAGACGCAGGCTACACTGACCGTCACGAGCTCGGTGTTTCGCGACGGACAAACGATCCCGCAGAGTGCGGTGTTCGACCAAATGGGGTGCACGGGCAAGAACCAGAGCCCGGACGTATCGTGGTCGGGTGCGCCGGCCGGCACGAAATCATTTGCGGTGACGATCTACGACCCCGACGCGCCGACGACGGTGGGCTTCGTGCACTGGGTGGTGTTCGATATCCCCGCGGACGTCACGTCGCTCGCGGAAGGCGCCGGTTCGCACAAGCACGTGGGCGTCGGCGCGACGTCCGGATTCACCGACTACGGCTTCAGCCGCTACGGCGGACCGTGTCCGCCGCCCGGAGATTCGGCGCATCATTACCATCTCACGGTGTGGGCGCTCGACATGGACAAGCTCGGCGTCGACGACACCACCACGTACGCGAAGTTTCGCTTCATGATCCGCGGCCACGTCCTCGCGAAAGGCGAGATCACGGGCCTCTACGCGAGCCCGGCCGGCTAGCGCGCATCGGATCGCTCGCGCGCGGCACCGATCGCGTCGCGCACGAGCGCATCCGGTTCGTCGTCGAGCGCGCGCTGCAGAATCGCATCGGCCCACGGCGCGCGCACCGCGACCAACGCATCGACAAGCGCGAGCCGAGCAGCGGCATCGCACCCGGCGGCGCGCGCATCGACGAGCGCCGGCCAGCCCGGTTCGCGTTCTAAAAACGGTGGCGTGAACACGTCATCCGGCGGCGCATCCCAGCGTTCGAACGGCAACGGCGGCGTTCGGGACGGATTGGGCGACGGCATCAGAGGCGGCGCGGGCGACAGCGTAACCTTCGCAGCAGCGGGCACCGGCGCGAAGATCACGACGGCCATCAGCACCGTGCCGAGCAGCGCGAGAAGCGTGGGAACCTGCAGCGTCAGCATGCGACGGGCGCGACCGGAACGTGCGCGCGGAGAGCGGTGAGGATGCCGTCGCGTGCGTCGTCCAACGCGGCGTCGGCACGGCGCGCGAGCGCGTCGTCGAAAAGCTCGAGCGGGAGACCTTCGTAGCGGCTCAACACGGCGTCGAGCAAGCTCGCATAACGCCGCAGCGCCGTCGCGAGCGCCGGATCGTCGTCACACGATGACGGAAGCAGCGCGACGAGCGCGCGCAGCAAGGCCGGCGCACCGTACGGCGCGTCCGCGCAATCCGAGCGAATCCGCCGTACCGTATCGCGATCGAAAACGCCGGGCGATTCCTCGAACGCGATCCGCTCGGGAACGACGCCGTCGAGCCGTTCGAACAGCAGGAGAAGCGCACGCCGCAGCACGGGATCCTCGAGATCATCGGAGCTGACGTCGAACCCGGGAATGCGGAGCTTCACGAACAGCCGGTCAAAGACGTCCCGAAGGGCATCGCGCACCGCATCAAGCGCATCGCTCGCGGAAACGTCCCGCACCTCGATCGCATCCGGAAAGAACAGCCGCATCATAAAAACGTGCGCGACGAGCCCAGGACCACGCGCCCCGTGCAGCAACCGCGCCACGTCGTCGACCCGCTCGGAATCGAGCCGCATGCTGAAAGCGACACGACGTTCACCCCGCGGCAACGCTCCCGAATCGACCAGGACGCTCAGCGGCGCCGTTGCCGCAGCGAGCGCAACGGCCGGGACAGCGACGGCCTCGAGATCCGCCGCAGCTTCCGCCACGAGCATGTTCGCGGCGCCCGGCGGCGCCACAGTGCATGCCTCAGCCTCCGATGGCGCAACAATGCATGCCTCGACCTCCGGCTGCGCGACGGTGCATGCCTCGACGTGATACCGTGCGCCTGCAGGCCGCGCCGGGAATGCGTCGCGCGCGAACACCGCTATTTGGACCGGTGCGATGGGGCGTGTCTCGCCGTCGACGTCAAGGACCGCTGACACCGCGAGCGGTTCATCGCACAGCATCGTGTCCGCGATGAGCGACCACGCGAGCGAGACGCGCGTTCCGCCGGCGACGCCGCGCAAGAACAACCCGTCGCCGTCGAGCGGTGATACATCCCCGAAGGACGTGCATGCAGCGCGATCCAGCACGATGCGCCCGTCGAGGCGCGTCGATCCCGGGACGTAGCGACAACCGGCGATTCCCGGAACGCGGACCGCGAGAACGTCGACCGCGTCTTCCAAATCGAGGTCGAGGCGCAACATGAACGCCGCGCCGGCCACGACGCGTTCGGGCGCGTGAAACGCGGCGTGCACGACCGCAGGCACGCGATCGTCTATGCACGGCAACGCGAGCACCTCACGTCGGGCAATGGAGAGCGAACCGCCGGACCCAACATCGCACTGATCCACCTCTACGAACGTAGTGGCGCCCGCCGCGATGGCCTCGACCTGCACCGTCGCGTGCGCGAATCGGGCCTCGACATCACGCGCGGTGGTGCTGCCGCTGTTTCGAATGGTATAGCGCACGCGCGTGCCGTCGACCATGGGCGGCGCCTCCAGCGAAAGCCAAGCACGATCGCGAACCACCATGGCGCAAACGCCTCGCGCACGTTCGCCGCTCACATCCGAAACAACGACCGCGGGTTCCACGACGTCACCATCCGGAACGTCGCTCGGCACGCGCCATTGCAGTGCAACGACCGCCGCAGCGCCAGGCGCGAGCGTACGACACTGTGCCTTCGGCTCGACCTGCGGCTTGCTGTTCGCGATGTTGAGCGCGAAGGTGTCGTCCGCCACGCCGGCCGACGACGCGTCGTCCAAGACACCAACCTGCGCCGTGCCGTCCGTGATGCCGAGCGACAGCGTCTCCGCGACGTCGCCCGCGTTCACCACTCGCGCGACGATGCGGACCATCTCGCCCGGCGCCGCGGTGAGCGGCGACTCGGCCACCCGAACGCGGACGTCGCGCACTGATTCCGCCGCGAACGGTACGTCGACCGTGTGCGCGTCGACGGTCACCGTCATCGTGCCGTCCCGGTATGCCGCCGGCACCGTTGCTGCAAGCGTCACGCGCGCGATGCTGCGCGCCGGCACCGCGGAGACCACGATCGCGTGCGCAGCGCCGTCGCGACTCGCGCGCGCGACCGCCGGCACTGCGCGCCCGCGCGCCGCACCACGACGCCCCGCCCGGGGGGCTTCGACGCGGACGCCGTCCACCACGATGCTGCCGTCCACCAGCCGCAGCGCGGCGGGCAACGCGATCCGCACGGGAACGTCGAGCGCGTCGACCCATCCGTCGTTGCGCACGTCGACCGCAACGTCAACCCGTCGCCGCGACGGCGTCACGGCGACGCGCGGCGGCGCGATGACCGCATGCGGTATCACGGTATCACGCACGGGGACCGCGATGCGGCGTCCGTCCGCGAGTCGCACCTCGCCGGCATCCGCGCAAAGTCGCGCGACCGGCCGCACGATACGCGCGTCGAACGCCAGCTCCGCGCACTCGCCGGGTTCGAGCTTCTCGCATGCGAGAAACGGCATACCGTCACCATCCGCCGCAACGCAGTCGATCGGCGGCGACTCGAGCACGCACCCGATCGGCGGCGGCACGACGATGCGCACGCCGCAGGCCGGCCCGTCGCCCTCGTTCGTCACCACCGCGCGCACCCGCACGGTGTCCGCGTCGACCGCTTCCACGAACGTGCCGCTGGCCGGGCCGTCGAGCACCGCGTGTCCGTACACGATCACCGTGCACGCGTTCGTGCCGAGCACCGCGTCAGCGAGATGGAGCGCGGCGCGGACCTCGATCTCCGAACGATCCGCCGACGGCACCGCGACGCGCGCCGACATCGCCGCGACGACGTACTCGCCGGGCTCCACCGGTTCGACGTCCACCTCCGTCGCATCGACCGCGTCCAGACCGTCGCCGAGCGCGAACACCACGCGCCCGGCCGGACTGGGCCGCGTGCCGAGGTTGCGCGTGCGGAATACCACGCGCACGATATCTTCGGCCCTCGTGCTGCGCGGTTCGACCGACAGCGCGTGCAGCACGGGTTCACCGTCACTCCTCATGCCGCAGGCGGTGCCCGCGTATGCGCACCGGTATGACGCGTCGCGATCCGGGAGGCGCTTGCTGCATCACATCCGACTTTCGTCGCTCCACGATACCCACGCGCGCTCGCGCGCTGAAGATGCTGCGCGATGTGCCGATACGATATGAAGAAGACCCATTGGGCTCGCGGACTCCGTCACTGGCGTCCTCCCTTTTCTTTTTCCTCTGACGCCACGACTGAGTTGCTGAACCTGAACACTTCGTTCATCCGGCGGGCGACGGCTTTCGTCGTTTCGTTCGCGTACGCGCTCCTCGTCACGTCAACGGTCCTGCGGCCGCTTCCGGCGCGCGCGGCGACGTGCTCGCTCGGCCCGGGCAAAGACGGCTCTCCCGGTACGCTGTCCGGCGTGTACAACACGTACTACCAGCCGCCGGCGGGGACGCTCGGCGCCGGCTCGACCGTCGTGCCGCTCGGCACGCTCGACACCGGCGGCGGCGGCGCGAGCACCGCGGTCACCGCGAACGACCTGCTGCTGATCGTGCAGATGCAAGACGGCACGTTCACCTCTTCGAACGGCAGCAGCTACGGCGGCGGCAGCGGCAGCGGCTACACGTCGCTCGGACAAGCGGGACTCTACGAGTACGTGGCCGTGCAGAGCGTCAGCGCGGGCAGCGCGACGATCGTCGGCACCGGCGCCGGCAGCGGGCTCATCAACAGCTACGTCACGAGCGCCGCGAACGGCACGCACGGCCAGCAGACGTACCAGATCGTGCGCGTACCGCAGTACGTCAACGCGACGCTCTCGAGCACGTTCCACGCCGCGTACTGGGACGGCAAGACGGGCGGCGTCGCCGCGCTCGACATCGCCTCGACGCTGAACCTCGGCGGCGCGAACGTCTACGCGACCGGCGACGGCTTTCGCGGCGGCGGCCTCGCGCAATCGGGCACGACGCCGGCCGGAGCGCTCAACACCGACTGGGCCGCGTCCGCCACGATGAACGGCGCGAGCGCGCCGGGCTTCGGCTCGAAAGGCGAAGGCATCGTCGGCACGCCCGACTACCTCTTCCAGTACACGAACTTCGCGACGCCGTCCACGCCCGCGGCGCCGACCGTCGCGAAAGGCGCGGCCGACGGGTATCCCGGCGGCGACCAGGCGCGCGGCGCGCCGGGGAACGCCGGCGGCGGAGGCACTGACATGAACCCGGCTGCCAACGACGAGAACACGGGCGGCGGCGGCGGCGGAAACGGCGGCGCGGGCGGCATCGGCGGCTATCCGTGGACGCCGGTAGGCTACAGCAGCGGCAACAACCCGTCGTATTACGTGGACGTCCCCGGCCAGCACACCGCGACGACGACGACCGCCGCGGTGCCCGACGGGACGCACGATCCCGACCGGGGCGGCCGCGGCGGCAGCGCGCTGACGCCGTCCGTATCGCGCTTGTTCATGGGCGGCGGCGGCGGCGCGGGCAGCAACAACAACGGCTCGAACAACAACACCGCGAACGCGTACGGCAGCTCGGGCGGCGTCGGCGGCGGCATGGTGCTGATGCGCATCGCCGACACGAGCGGTTCTTCCGCGACGATCTACGCCCAAGGCACGACCGGTCTCGCGCCCGACAACGACGGCGGCGGAGGCGGAGGCGCGGGCGGCACGGTCGAGGTCACGTCGCCCAACTCGTTCTCCGGCATCACGGTGCACGCCGACGGCGCGGCGGGAACCTCCGCCGCAGCGACCGCGAGCGACACGACCTTCGGCATCCAGCACGGTCCGGGCGGCGGCGGCGGCGGCGGCGTGGTACTCAGCAGCAGCCCCGTCGCGGCGACGGTCGCCGGCGGCGCGAACGGCACGACCACCACCAACGCGACGTCCTACGGCGCGACCGCGGGTTCGAG
>JAXDMB010000132.1:0-16051 GCA_034666325.1 Vulcanimicrobiota bacterium | reverse complement strand
GCTTCGGTCGCTACCGCTCCGTTCGCTCTCGCCATCCTGGCTCCGCGAACTCCGCGAGTGCCCGTCGCAGCTACGCCGCTCCCCGCCCTGGCAAGATTCGTGGCGTGCAGCACACCGCAATGCGCGTTGGTTTGCGGTGCAGCAAGCGCGATGCGCGTTGGTTTGCGGATGTATTGCTTGCGCGAAGGTGTTCGCGTAGAGCTTTGCGGCGTTCAGGTTGCCGGCTTACGGCTCGATTGTGCCTCTTACTTCGCCTAGGCCGATCCGTGCGGATCCATTGGTCGCGCGGCCGCGGATGATGATCGTGTCGCCGTCCTCTAGGAATCCGCGCTTCTCGCCGTTTGGGAGATCGAGCGGGTTTGCGCCGCGGTTTGTCAGCTCCAGGAGGGAGCCCTCCGTGCCCGGGTTTGCGCCGGAGATCGTGCCCGTTCCGAAAAGGTCGCCTGGGCGGATGCTCGCTCCGTTCGATGTTGCGTGGGCTAGCTGGTGTGCGACCGTCCAGTACATGCCGCGGAGGTTTGTTCGCGTGATCGTGTGGGGGGCTTGAGCAGTCTCGCGCATGCGTGGGGTTTGCAGCAGCATTTCCAGTTCGATGTCGTAGGCCCATGGTTCGCGTGCGCGCAGGTATGGGAGTGGTTCCGGGTCGCGGGTTCGTTCCGTGACGCGGAACGGTTCGAGTGCGTCGAGCGTCACGATCCATGGTGAGATCGATGTCGCGAACGACTTGCCGAGGAATGGGCCGAGCGGCTGATATTCCCAAGCTTGGATGTCGCGCGCGCTCCAGTCGTTGAGCAGCACGTAGCCAAAGACGTGCTCGCGCACCGCGTCGGGCGACACGGGCGTGCCGAGCGTGCTCGCCGCGCCTGCGACCCAGCCCATCTCCAGCTCGACGTCCAGCATCGCCGAGGGACCGAATACCGGCGCGGTTGCGTCGGGCGCTTTTTGCTGGCCGTGCGGACGGTGGACCGGTGTGCCGCTGATCACGACGGTTCCCGAGCGGCCGTGATAGCCGATCGGGATGTGGCGGTAGTTCGGAAGCAGCTCCGCGCCCGGGCGCAGGATTCGGCCCACGTTGGTCGCGTGCTCGATCGAGGAGTAGAAGTCGACGTAGTCGCCGATCTCCACTGGCAAGTGCATCGTGACCGCATCGCGCGGAAGCGTTGCCTTGGCGACCGCGGCGCGCTCGTCCGCGTTTGCAGATGTGCCGAGCAGGTGTTGCAAGCGTCCGCGCACCGCTCGCCACGTTTCATGGCCTTCGGCGAGGAAGGCGTTCAGTGTCGTTGCTCCCAGCAGCGATTCCGCTTCGAGCGCGCCGCGGTGCACGAGACAGTCGAGGTCGACGACCGTGTTCTCGAACGCGACGGCCGGGCGCTTCTCGCCGTCGCGCGCGTCGGAGATGATGCCGAACGGGAGGTTGTCGATCCCGTAGTCGGCGGGATCGATCACGACAGGATGCCGAACTCGCGCAGATCGTTCACCGGCTCGGCGAAGCTGCAGCTTCCGAACGCTACGCAGCGCTCGCGCGCCGCCGCGATCTGCTCGGGCTCGATGCGTACGTCGCGCCAGGACACGTGCGCGGGATCGACGACGAACGCGAGTGGATCTTCTTCCGCGAGGACGTCCGCCACGCGCGCGGCGTCGAGCACGCCGGCGTGCAGTGCCGCGCCGGCGATGAACAGGTTCAGGAAACCGTGCGGTACGACGCCGCCGGCGACGCCGTGCGCGCCGCGGACCGGGTGGTGGAGCCCTGCGGTGGCTTTCCACGGCACGTCGTGCGCATGCGCCGCAGCGACGAACTCGGCGAGGTCCGGGACGGACGGCGTAGCGCCCGGAGCGGTTCCGCCGCAGCGCACCTTCGCGCCGAGCGTGACGTTCGCGGGGGCGGCGGCGCGAGCGTTTGCCAGGACGGTCAGCCAGCTTTCCAACGGCGTCGTCCAGCCGGCGTCGTAGCCCGATTCGTACCAGAACGCGACTTCCGCGCTGGGATAGCGCTCGACGATGTCGGCGACGATGCGCTGCATCGCGGCGCCGTCGAGCGTGAGTTGCGGCAGCTTCGCCTCGAGCGATGAGACGGTGACGCCGTCCAGCGCGGCCACGCGGTCGATACGGTGGAGGTCGGCGCGGACGGTGTCGCCCTTCGCGCCGAGCGATCCGGCATCCAGAATCACGCTGAGATCGATCGGACCGTCCGAGGCGGCTCGCGCTGCGGCGAACTCGTCCAGCCGCGACGCCGGAACGACAAAGCGCCCGCTCACCCACCAGTACGCGCTCTCGGCATGGCGCACGTGGTGGCGCAACGCCGCGCGCATCGGAAGCTCGGCGGGCGGGAAGAGTCCCGCGTCGTCGATGAGTCGTTCCAGGAGCGCGCGCTTGGCGCTGTCGGTCGAGACGGCGATTGGCATGTCGCCCACGACTACTCAGGAAACCGACGAGACCCTCCGCAGCGGAAGGGTCTCGAGGAGTATGGAGCTGGCGGTGGGGATTGAACCCACGGTCTTCACATTACCAATGTGATGCTTTACCACTAAGCTACGCCAGCTCGTACGTGGATGCCCAGCGGATCATCTTCAGCTGATTGTTTCGTGCTGGGACGACCCTGAGCTGGATTTTGGACCGGGTTAAATCCGCCTCCGGCAGCAAGTACACCTTCTCGGTCTCGGGGCAATACACGGCCAGAAGCTCGATCTGCCCGGTGTATGGCCGAGTGGTGACCGCCGACCGGCGGTGACCGTGCGTGCTGCAGCAGTTGAAGACGATCACACCGGCACGGAGCCGGCCTGTCTTCACCTGGACGCGCGAGAGCGCTACACCGTCGTCGATGACGAGATCGTAGCGCTGGTTCTCTCCGAACGGACGCGAGACCCAGTACCCGGCCTCGACGAGCGCCGCAAGCACGCGCGCTTCTGAGATGTCGCCCGTCGCTTTCGTATTGCGTTTCGGCGGCGAAGCATACCTCGGCTGTTCAGGTTCGCTCTGTGCGTTAAAAAGTCGGTCTTGTACCAGGAACGACACGCCGGGAATCATGATTACTTCGCCCATGCTCCAATCGTAACCAACGCTTGTGCCAGCAGTGCGGCATTGTAATGGCGGGCTGCAGCACTCTATCCGGACGACGGTGGCAGCACCCCGCGGGTCGTGCGGCCACCGCCGTCGTAGAAAAGCATCTCGTGCAGACCACGCTTCCAGACGAAACATATGTCGAGCATTCCCCGCGCGTTGATGCTGACGTCATCATCGGCGCCGGATTTGCCGGGCTCGGTATGGCGATTCGTCTCGAGCAGCGCGGTCTCGACTCGTTTCTCGTCCTGGAGCGCGCGAGCGACGTCGGCGGGACGTGGCGTGACAACCGCTTTCCCGGCTGCGCGTGCGACATTCCGTCGCTGCTCTACTCGTTTTCGTTCGAGCAAGACCCCGCGTGGACGCGCGTGTTCCCGCGGCAGGAAGAGATCTTCGGCTATCTCCGGCGCTGCGCCGACAAGTACCGCGTGCGCTCGCACATCCGCTTCGGCGCCGAGCTGCTCGACGCAGCATACGACGAGCCGAGCGCGACGTGGCGCGTGCGCACGACCGACGGACGCACGTTCACGAGCCGCGTTCTGATCAGCGCGATGGGTCCGCTGAACCGCGCGAACATCCCCGCTCTACCGGGCATCGACCGATTCAAAGGTGCGGCGTTCCATTCATCGCAGTGGGACGCGTCGGTGGATTTGCGCGACAAGGACGTCGCGGTCATCGGAACCGGCGCGAGCGCGATCCAGATCGTGCCCGAGATCGCGCCGGTCGTGCGCAACCTGACGCTGTTTCAGCGCACGCCGCCGTGGGTGATACCGCGGAACGACGGACCGGTCAGCCCGTTGCAGCGCTTTCTGCGCCACCGGATACCGGGCTACACGTCGGCGGTGCGCACGCTGATCTACTGGATGCTCGAGATTCGCGCCTACGGGTTCACCGTCAAGCCCGACCTGTTACACAGCCGCGAAGCGCTCGCGCTCAAATATCTGGACCGCCAGATCCCCGAACCTGAGCTGCGCCGCAAGGTGACGCCAAACTACCGCCTGGGCTGCAAACGCGTCCTCATCTCCGACGACTACTATCCCGCGCTTCGCCGGCCGAACGTCGAGGTGGTCGCGGCGCCGGTCACGGAGCTGCGCGAAGGTTCGGTCGTCGCGGCCGACGGCACCGAGCATCCCGCAGATCTCGTGGTGTTCGCGACCGGCTTTCGCGCGACGCAAGGTTTCGCGCCGATTCGCGTCTACGGCCGCGGCGGGCGCGAGCTGGGCGACGCGTGGCGCGACGGCATGGAAGCGTACCTCGGCACCAGCATCACCGGCTTTCCGAACCTTTTCATACTGATCGGGCCCAACACCGGGCTCGGCACAACTCGATGGTCGTGATGATGGAAGCGCAGTACCGCTACGTACTCGACGCGCTGAAGCACTTGCGCGGCCGCGGCGTCCGCGCGCTCGACGTGAAGCCCGCGGTGCAGCAGCGCTTCAACGAACGTCTTCAGGCCCGCATGCGCCGCACCGTGTGGTCGTCCGGCTGCACGAGCTGATATATCGACGCGCGCGGCAAGAACACGACGCTATGGCCCGTCTTCACTTTCGCCTACCGGTTCCTCACGCGCCGGTTTCGCGCCGACCGGTACGACGTCTCGTAACACACGCCGCCCGATCCGCCCCGGCACGCGGGTGCGAGCAGCTCGCAAACACCCTGCGCAATGTCATAGCTTCGGCTCCATCATCCGCGCCCGCTGAAGGAGTCCGCCGTAGCATGCAGGAGTAGGATGCAAAAGACGTTGCCGCGATTGAGTGCGGCAGCGAGTTTCGACTTGCGATCGAGGTGACCGAGTGCAGCGAATGACGCTCGGCACGCTCATGATGAGCGCGCTTTTCCTCGCAGGATGCGGTGGCGGCAGTGGGGCGTTGACACCCCATGCCGGTGTGCAAACGGCAACCGCGCCGGCGGGACGCCAGCTCAAGAGCTTGCGCGACGGCTTGGCCGCGGGCGATTTCAAGGCCGCGTGCGGCGCGTTCGCACCGGGCCGCGCGCGCTGCGTCTCGTACGTCCTCACACCGAGCGGTGCGGCAGCCGCGGGGCTCGACACCCCGCTGCGCGCGATGCAGTCAGCCGGCAACACCGCGCCGCCCGCGGGCTACGGTCCGGCCGATCTGCAGTCGGCGTACGGTCTCACCGCGGCGGCAAGGAACAACGGTTCGAACGCCGTTATCGCGATCGTCGACGCCTTCGACAACCCGCGCGCCGAGCAAGATCTCGCAGTCTACCGGGCGCGCTTCGGCTTGCCGCCGTGCACCACGGCGAACCGCTGCTTCAAGAAGGTCAATCAGAACGGCCGCGCCGCTCCGCTGCCGCCGCCCGCGACCGGTGACGCGGGGGGCTGGATGGTCGAAAGCTCGCTCGACCTCGACATGGTGTCTGCGAACTGCCCGAAGTGCAAGATTCTGCTGGTCGAGTCGACCGACGATTTCATGAACAACTTGGGCACGGCGGTGAATGCGGCGGCGGCGCTGGGCGCGACGTCGATCTCGAACAGTTACGTCGCGCAGGAGTCGTCGACCGACATGCTGCCGCCGTCGCAGGACGGCGTGCTGTCGTACTACGTGCATCCCGGCATCGCGGTGGTCGCGGGAAGCGGCGACTTCAACTACATGTTCTCCGGGCCGTCGTACGGCGCGCTGATTCCCGCGGCTTTTCCGAGCGTGGTCGCGGCGGGGGGCACCGAGCTCCGGCCCGATGCGAGGACGTTACGCGGCTGGTCCGAGACCGCATGGGACGGCACCGGAAGCGGCTGCAGTTCGATCGAGCCGATGCCGCCGTGGCAGACGGCCGACCCGAACTGCTCCGGCATGTATACGTCGTCGTCCGGCCGCTCGACGTTCTATCCGACGCGCATCTACGGTGACGTCGCGTACGTCTCGTCCACGTACACGGGCGTGGCGGTCTACGATTCGCAGAACGACTTCTCGCCCAACGGCTGGGGTGTGGTCGGCGGCACGAGCGTCGCATCGCCGGCGATCGCGGCGATCTACGGCCTCGCCGGATACGGTACGGATCAAAGCCGCGGAGAAGACGACGACAACGCGTTCCCAGCGCGAAAACTGTACCGCACGAAGCAGGCACTGTTCGACATCACGCGCGGCTCGAACGGAGACTGCACGCCGGCGTTCTTGTGCACCGCACGCGCGGGCTACGACGCCCCAACAGGCAACGGCTCACCGAACGGAATCGGAGCGTTCTAGCGGCGCAAACTTGGAGCGGGCGGCGGGAATCGAACCCGCGACTCTTGCTTGGAAGGCAAGGGCATTACCATTATGCAACGCCCGCGCTCGGTCGTACCGGGACTTACGAAGCGGCGGCACGTGTACCTTGCGACACGCGCCGCCTGCTCGTCTTGGTGGGCCGGGCAGGATTTGAACCTGCGTATCGCTTTCGCGAGCCGAATTTACAGTCCGGTGCCATTAACCACTCGACCACCGACCCACGGTGGGGACCCGCTCTGATACGCGAACCCCGGGGAGCGTTCCTACCTGCGCACGAGGGCTTCGCACCGCTCATTGAGGAAGATGCGAGCTGAAACGCCGACGTAGCTCAGTGGCCAGAGCGTCTACCTTGTAAGTAGAGGGCCGTGGGTTCGATCCCCACCGTCGGCTCCATTCTCACCGCATGTCGTGCGGAAGAGCCAAATAGGAAGTGCCACGATGCTGGCATAGCGTTCGACTAGGCTTCGTTCATGCCGAATGAAGCACGAGTTCGTCCGCACTGTGCGCACGGATGTGGTCGCAGAATTAGACCGCAGAGCGTTGCCTTTTGCTCACGATTCTGTCTCGTCGAGCATTATAGCGAGCGCGTAATTTCATTGTGGCGCGCAGGCGAACTGCCGCCGAGACTCTACTTTAACAGAACGGTCCGGCGTCACATCATCGAATCCGTCGGAGAGCGATGCCAGCTGTGCGGTTGGTGTGAACGCAATCGCCACACGGGACTCGTACCGCTCGAGATCGAGCACATCGACGGCGATTGGAAAAACAACCACCCGGAAAACATCCGCGTACTTTGTCCGAATTGCCATGCCCTCACGCCGACCTTCCGGGGCGCGAACCGTGGACGCGGGCGTCCGGGCCGTTCCGGCTGGCATCCTACAACGTCCGATTGGCGAGAGTCGCGCTCACGAAACGCTGTGTTCGGGTGGGTGACCATGACGGACCAGCAACCACTCTTCTCGCCGTTTCCCGGTCTTTGGAACGGCCGTGGAACCCTCGGACGTTCAGCGCCAATCATGGCGTCACGTGAGCGACCCCATTGAAGTCAGACCGTTGTGGCGCCGGCATGGTGGGCTCGCGCTCGTCTGTGAGAAGTGCCTCAACGTTCGGTTTGCCGAGGACTTCCCCGAGCACGCCGGCGACGAGCGCCTCAAGCTGCGCGAGTGGCTCAAAGACCGTCTCAAGGCCGAAGGCCACTGGGGCGCGATCCGCGCCACCGGCACCACCTGCCTTGACGTCTGCGCAACGGGCCGCGTCACGATCTTCATCGATCCCGCCGGCCGCGGCGGCCAGCAGAAGTGCCTGGTGTTCGACCCGCTCGAGGACCGCGAGCTGATCTACCAGACGATCGTCCGCGAGCTGGCGCCGCCCGCGCCCGTGCCGCACGAGGCCGAAACGGAGAAGGCCCCGCACTAGGCGGGGCCTCTACCCTTTTTCCGTCTCGATCCTCGAAGGCGTCGGCTGACGGATCAGCTACGCGCCCCTAGGTCCTTTCAAGGCAGCTCGATCTCGGCCAGGTTCTTCTCGATCTTCCGCTTCACGCGCTGGAGCGCGTTGTCGATCGACTTCACGTGCCGGTTGAGGTCGCGGGCCATCTCCTGGTAGGACTTGCCTTCCAGGTACGACAGGAGCACCTGCGACTCGAGGTCGGACAGGTTCTCCTGGATGCGCGCCTTGATGTCTTCGGAGACCTCTTGGTTGATCACGAGCTCTTCGGGATCCGAGGTCTTCTGCGAGGGCATCACGTCGAGGAGCGTCCGCTCGCTGTCCTCGTCGTAGATCGGCTTGTTGAGCGAGATGTACTGGTTGAGCGGAATGTGCTTCTGCCGGGTGGCCGTCTTGATCGCGGTGATGATCTGACGGGTGATGCAGAGCTCGGCGAAAGCCCGGAAGCTCGAAAGCTTGTCGGCTTTGAAGTCGCGGACGGCCTTGTAAAGGCCGATCATCCCTTCCTGTATGATGTCCTCACGGTCGGCGCCGATGAGGAAGTAGCTCTTTGCCTTGATGCGGACGAAGTTCTTGTACTTGTTGAGCAAGAACTCCATCGCCAGGTTGTCGCCCGATTTCGCCGCTGAGACGAGATCTTCGTCGGGCCGCTCGTGGTAGTCGAGTGCCTCGACGGCGGGCTGCGCGATCGCCATGAAACCTACCTTGCCGGAAATCGTCGAGCACGAAAACGCGGGCCGGAGCCCGTCGAGCCGTGCAGGACCGTCTAAGTATAGGAGGGTCCTGCAAGGAGGTCAAGGACGGAGGACTGGCTCGCCCGGTTCCTTTACCGTGCTTCGTTAGGACCCGTCGGCGATCGGCGAGCGGGCGTTCGGACGCGGCTCCGATTGCGCCGCTATGCTTGGCCGCCGTGGTCCCCAGGCACGCCGCCGCGCTGGCGGACCGCTTCGTACAGCAGGATGCCGGCCGCGACCGAGGCGTTGAGCGAGCCGACCCGGCCGAGCAGCGGGATCGAGACGAGGACGTCGCACTCGCGCTGCACCAGCGGCGTGATCCCGCTGCCCTCCGCGCCAATGACCAGCGCGACGTCGCCGCTCAGGTCCACCTCCGTGTACGGTCGCGACTGCGGGCCCAGCGCCGCGCCGTAGGTCCAGATCCCGGCCTTCTTCAGCGTCCGAACCGCCTGCGCGACGTTGGCGACCCGCGCGATCGGGACGAACGCCGTCGCGCCCGCCGACGACTTGCGCACGGTGGGGTTCACGCCGGCGCTACGCCGCTCGGGGAGGATGACCGCCGTCGCGCCCGCGCACTCGGCCGAGCGGACGATGGCGCCCACGTTGTGCGGATCCGTGACATGGTCGAGCACCACGAACAGCGCGGGGCGGTCGCGGCGCCGCAGCGCGAGCACCTCGTCGAGCGTCGCGTACGTGAACGGCTCGCCGAACGCGACGACACCTTGGTGCGCCTTGTACGGAAACGACGCGAAGAACGCGCGGCTCTCGTAGCGCACCGGAACGCGCGCGGTGCGCGCGCGTTCGAGCAGATTGCGCAGCGCGGGATCGTTCTTGCGGTCGTCGCCGACGTGAATGTGCCGCAGCGGCTCGTTCGCCACGAGCATTTCATCCACGGCGTGCACGCCGTACACCACGTCGTCCAGATCGACGCGCGGTGCGCGGCGCTGCCCGCCTTGCGCCGGAGGGCGCTGCGCGCCTACGTGCCGGCGACGGTCCACGTCGTGCCGTCCTTTGCGTCCTTGAGCACGATGCCTTCGGCCGCGAGCGCGTCGCGCAACCGGTCGCCCAGCGCGAAGTCTTTTTCGTTGCGCGCCTGCGTGCGCGCCGCGATCACCGCTTCGATCGCACCTTCGGGCGACACCACGCCGTTCAAGTGCACCACGCCGTCGAGCCGCGCGCGCAAGCGGTCCACCAGCGCCGGGTCGAGCGCGGACTGCGCATCGCGAGCACGCCGCATCTGCGCCTCCGCGGTGAGCTCGTCGAGCGCGCTGTCTTCGAACGCCGGCGCCAAGCCGAAGATCGCCGCGACCTCGCGCGTGAACGACAGAACTTCATCGGCTCGATGAATGCTTTTCCACTGGGCGGTCTCAGCCAGCGCGCTGTGCAGTGCACCAAGTGCCTGGGCCGTGTCCATGTCATCGTCCAGCGCCTGAAATACCGCCGCTCTGCGTGCATCGACGAGCTGATCGCGAGTCGACTTCTCGGCTTCCGATTCGCCGCTGCGCCCGCTCGCGGACTCCGCGCTGTCTTCGCGCAGCCGCAGCGCCGCCTTTTGCAGCTTCTGCAGGCTCGCCTTCGCGCCCGCGATGGACTCCTCGGTGAAGTTCATCGGCTTGCGATAGCCGGTCTGCAGGAACAGCAGCCGGATCGCGAGCGCGTCGTGCCGTTGCAGCAGATCGGTGAGCGGCTCGAAGTTGCCGAGCGACTTGGACATCTTGCGGCCGTCGTAGTTCAGCAGCCCGCCGTGCACCCACGTCACCGCCATCGGCGGCTTCTCCATCAGCGGCTCGCTCTGCGCGATCTCGTTCTCGTGGTGCGGAAAGATCAAGTCGTAACCGCCGCCGTGAACGTCGAACGGCACGCCGAGCAGCGCGCGCGACATCGCGCTGCACTCGATGTGCCAGCCGGGACGGCCGCCGCCCCACGGCGACTCCCACTGGGGCTCGCCCGGTTTCGCGAACTTCCACAGCGCGAAGTCCAGCGGGTCGCGCTTGTGCTCGTTCTCGGCGATGCGCGCGCCGACGAGCAACTCGTCGATGTTCTTTCCGCTCAGCGCGCCGTAGCGCGGAAAAGCCGCGACCTTGTAGTACACGCCGTCGTCGGTCGCGTACGCGTAGCCGCGCGCAATCAGCTCCGCGATCATGTCGACGATCTGCGGGATGTACTTCGTCGCGTACGGCTCGCGGTCGGGCTCGCGCACGCCGAGCGCGCGCATCGACTCCTTGAACGCGCCGTAGTAGCGCGACACGACCGCGTCGTACGTCGTGCCCTCGCGCTGCGCCGTCGCGATCGAGCGGTCGTCGATGTCCGTGACGTTCTGCACGTACGTCACGCGGTAGCCGTTGCGCGGGTGCTCCAGATAGCGCCGCAACACGTCGAAGAACAAGAACGACCGCGCGTGCCCGAGGTGCCCTTCGGCCGACGGCGTGAGGCCGCAGACGTAGATCCGGACGTGGTCCGGCTCGAGCGGGCTGAGCTCTTCGACGCGGTGCGTGCGCGTGTTATACAGACGAAGGGGCATTCTTCCGTTCGAGTTCGGCGAGGCGAGCCTCGAGCGCTGCGATGCGCTCGGAGAGCTGCGCGATGAGCGGTGCGTTCGGATCGGGCATGTCGACGCGCGGGCGCGGGTCACCCCCCGCCGCGGTGACGGGCTTGCCGTCCACGAGCACGACGCGGCCCGGAATGCCGACGACCGTCGCATTGGGCGGCACGTCCTTGACCACCACGGAGTTCGCGCCGATCTTGGCGCCTTCGCCGATCGTGATCGCACCGAGCACCGCCGCGCCGGAACCGATCGTCACGTTGCGCTCGAGCGTCGGATGGCGCTTGGTCTTGGCGAGCGACGTGCCGCCCAAGGTCACGCCCTGGTAGATCGTGCAGCCGTCGCCCACCTCGGCGGTCTCGCCGATCACCACGCCCATCCCGTGATCGATGAACACGCCCTTGCCGATCGTCGCGCCGGGATCGATCTCGATCCCCGTCCAGAACCGCGACAGCGATCCGAGAAAGCGCGGCAGCAGCGGAATCTTCGCCTTGTAGAGCGCGTGGATGAGCCGGTGCGCGGTGACCGCGCGCAGGCCGGGATACGACAGGAGCACGTCGAGATAGCCGTGCGCCGCGGGGTCGCGTTCGACCGGGGCGCGCAGATCGGCCAGAAACGTCTCGAACGGATTGCCTGCCACGACGGTCCTACGACCCTTCGTCGCCTTGCCCGGTTGCTCGCGTCCCGGGCGGCACGGAGTGGATCGTCTCGAACGGCACGCCGCCCGGCCCGTACTTGATCGGCTCGAGGCCGCGCCCGTGCAGGATGTGCGAGCTGACCGCGCCGATGCGGATCATGATCCGGTCGTGGCCCAGCAGCGCAAAGACCAGCGCGAGCGGCGGGCGTTCGTGCGAACCGGTGACCGCCATGCGCACCGCCTGCAGCGCGTCTTCTTTGGAGAGGCCGAACTCGCGCGCGATCTCCGGCAGGTCGTCCGCGAGCGGAAGCCCGCGCAGCTCGGGCTGATCGTCCACGTACTGGGACACCGCGTCGAGGAAGAACAGCACCTGGCGCGTGCGCAGGCGCTCGAGCTCGAGCGCGGGGATCGTCACCGACTCCTCGCGCAAGCTCGCGATCTCGTGCAGCGCCTCGCCCAGCGTGTGCACGTCCGCCCCGAACGCGTCGAGGAATGTGTCGACCCAACGGTGGGCGGGCTCGGGAACGGGGTCTTCGAGCAGCCCCACGCGTTGCATGCTGTCGGCAAGCAACGCGTGGACAGAAGCGCGCGGCAGCGCGTCCAACGGGCGTTCGAAGTCGAGGCGGTCCATCGCCTGTGGATCATGCCCGGCGGCGAAGCGTTCCTCCGCCCCCGGTCATCTCAGGACGGGGTCGCCTCTTCGTCGTCCTCGCCGGCGTCCTCTTCGCTGCCGTGGCCGGAGTCCGGCGCGTCGCCGCCGCCGGGATCGTTCGGGCTGGGACGGCCGGGAGGCATCCCGCTGGCGAGAACGTCGCCGAGCATGCGGTCGATATCGATACGTTCCAGTAGCTGCATGGTAGGCGGCCGTTCGTTGGCCTCTCCTCGAAACCATGCGCCGGAACGTGCGGTGTCGAACGGACATACCGGATGATCTCTTCTGCCGTCGTCTGCCGCGAGATGATCGCTCGTTCGTCGGAGCTCGCGTTCCTGGCGAGCTCGCTCGGCCTCGACGCGTCGCGCCGCTCGTCGGTCGTCGTCGTGCGCGGCGAGGCCGGGATCGGCAAGAGCCGCTTGATCGAAGAGTTCGCGAACGCGGCGCGGCGCGACGGCGCGCGCGTCGTCGTCGTCACCGCGCGCGAATACGCAAATGCGCCGTACGGCGCGTTTGTCGATGCGCTCGACATGCTCGGCGCGCAGCCGCACCTCCTCGGCGTGGAGCGAACACCCGGCGGTGATCCCGACGAGCTCAACCGCCGTTTCGCGCACGCCGCCGAGCAGCTGACGGAGCTCGCGCAGTCATGTCCCCGCGGGCTCGCGATCGTGATCGAAGACGTGCAGTGGGCGGACGGCGGGACGCTCGAGCTGCTGCGCTTTCTCGCGCCGCGTTTCGCTCGCGAACCGCTGCTGTTCGTCGCGACGTACCGCACCGAAGCGATCGAGGACGACTCGCTGCGCGCGCGCGCGATCGCGGCGCTGGAGCGCGAAGCCGGCCAGATCGTGACGCTAGAACCGCTCGCGGACGATCAGATCGACCGGCTCTTGCGGAGCATCTTGCGCGACGCCGCGCGCACGTTGTCACCCGCGTCGCTCGCCGAACTGCGCGAGCTCGCGGACGGGCGGCCGTTGTTCGCCGAAGAGCTGCTGCGCGGAATTCTCGAGCGCATCGACCGCGACGGCGAGGTTCGCGCCGTCGTTCCGACCAGCATCCGCGCGACCGTGCGCGAGCGCTTCGGCTCGCTGGCGCCCGAAGAGCGCGACGTGCTGATCCACGCGGCGGTTGCGGGGCGGCGGTTCTCCGCGCGCTTCCTCACGCGGCTGGCGGGCTTCGACCTCACGCTCGTGTTTCGTGCGCTGCGCCGCGCGCGCGACCTGCAGCTGATCGTCGAGGAGCGGGACGACGAGGGCGACGCGTTCGCGTTCCGCCACGCGCTGACGCGCGAGACGATCTATGCCGAGATGCTGCGTGCCGAAGCGCGCGAGCTGCACGCGCGAGTCGCCGCGGCGCTCGCGCGCGAACCGGTGCTCGACGTCGCGGCGATCGCGGAGCACGCATACCGCTCGCGCGACCCGGAGCACGCGCTCGCGTGGAACGAGCGCGCCGGTGACGACGCGCTCGCGTTGTACGCGCACGCGGATGCCGGGCGCCATTTCGAGCGCGCGCACGAGTTCGCAACGACGTCGGACGAACGGTCGCGGCTCGCCGAGAAAGCGTCGGAGGCGTTCTACGCCACCGGCGATCTCGAGCGCACGATCGGCTGGCTCACCACCGCGATCGGCGACGTCAGCCCGGCACAGCCGGCGGGCAGCACGCCGCTCGCGATTCGCCGCGCGCGCGTGCTGTGGGAGATCGGCCGCTACGACGAGAGCACCGCGGACATGCGGCGGCTCGCGGTCGAGACCGCGGATCCCGCATTGCGCGTCGAAGCGCTGGTGATGCTCGCCGGGTTGCTCACGCCGCGCGGGCGCGTCGAGGAAGCGCTCGAGTATCTGACGCAAGCGCAGGTTTCCGTGTCGGACGCCGAGCCACGCGTCGTGACCGTGTACCACAGCATGCTCGGCTACGTGCACGGTCTGCTGGGGCGCGCGGCGGAGGCTCGCGAGCACTTCGCGATCGCGATCGCGCGCGCTCGCGAGCAGGGCGACGACAATCTTCTGCTGCGCATGCTCAACAACAACGGCAACGTGGAGCTCGCGGCCGGTACGGTTCCCGCCGCCCGGCAGTTGTACGCCGACGCGCTGCAGGTCGCCGGGCGCACGAAGAATTTGCGCGTCGTCGCGTGGGTGTCGCAGAACGCCGCGCTCGCGGCGCTCGCCGGCGGCGACGTCGCCGAAGCGCGGCGGCATCTCGCGCAGAGCCGTTCCATCGAGCACGGAGCCGCGGTGCCGCGGCGGTGGGCGACCGCGCTGGCGCTGCGCATCGCGACGCTGCTCGGCGAGCAGCGCGACGCCGAGCGCGGCGAGGCGCTGTGCGAATTGGAAGCCGCGCTGGCCGACGCAGACGAGCAGGGAACGGCGATCCTCAGCGGCGCGCTGGCGCACGACGCGCTCGCCGACCGCCGTCCCGCCGACGCGGCGTCGTCCATCCATCTCGCGTTCGCGCTGGTCCAGCGGCCCGACGCGCCGTACTGGGTGCTGGGCGCCGCGGCGCGCGCCGGCGATCCCGCCGACCGCGCTCGGGCCCACGACGCGCTGTCCTTTCTGGCTTCGCGCGACGGCGCGCTCGGCGCCCAGGGGCTGCTCGCGCTCGCCGACAGCCGCGACGCGCTGCGCAAGCGGCGGCGCGACGAGGCCGTAGCGCTGGCGGAATCCGCCGCGCGGGCGTTTCACGATGCCGGCTGGCTGATCGAAGAGGCCGAGGCGCTCGAGCTTGCGGGCCGCCTCGCGGAAGCCGTCACGTTGCTGCGCCGCGCGGGCGCGCACGGCGAAGTCCGCCGGCTCACCGAAACGGGCAGCGCCGCACCGCGGCGGCGCGGCGACGCGACGCTGACCGCGCGCGAGCGCGAGATCGCGGCGCTGCTGCAAGCCGGCGGCACCGCGCGCACGATCGCGGACGCGCTGGTGATCTCCGACCGCACCGTCGAGACGCACGTGGCGTCCGTCTATCGTAAGCTCGGCGTGACGAACCGCCAAGAGCTCGCGGCGCTGCTGGGAGACCCCACGGCCGAACGCGCGTAATCTCCGTACTAGACCGCCCCAACATCAGTACGTACCCGGATAGAGTGCGCTGCGGCGCTCCGCTACTGTTGGGTCATGAACGCTACGTCGGACAGTCGACGCGTCGTCGGCGCATTACGGTTTCTGGCCGATCTCTCGGCCGTCGCCGAGGAATGCGCCGCGGCCGGGGTGTGGGACGACGAGCTCACCGCCCGGCGCCGCCAGCGCATCGATGCGCGCGGCGCCGAACCTCGCGAGGAGCATCAGGTGAAAGCGCTGTGATCTGGTTTGCGCCGTTTCAAGGCCTGGGCGACGACGAGCTCGTCCCCCGCGCGTCAACGCGGCTGACGCCCACCGCGCCCGCATCCGGCCCCGCCGGAAGCGAACCCGCCGACGACGATCAGTCGCGGCGCTCGAGCGACTCCACCAGCACCACCGCGTAGGCGGCGATTCCCGTACCGTCGCCCGTGTAGCCCATCCCCTCGCTGGTCTTCGCCTTCACGCTGATCCGCGCGACGTCGAGGCCCAGCACGTCCGCCAGCGCGTCGCGCATCAGCGCGACGTGCGGTGCGAGCTTCGGGAGGTCGACGACCACCGTCGCGTCGATGTTCGCGATGGTCCAGCCGTGGCGCACCGCGAGCTCGTGGCACGCGGCGAGCAGCCGCAGGGAGTCGGCGTCTTTCCATTGCGGATCGGTGTCGGGAAAGTGCGCGCCGAGATCGCCTTGCGCGCACGCGCCGAGCAGCGCGTCGCTGAT
>JAXDMB010000131.1:0-4355 GCA_034666325.1 Vulcanimicrobiota bacterium | reverse complement strand
GTGGACGAGCGACTACGGCTCCTCTGACGCGGCGCCCGACCAGTTCGCGTATCTCTACGCGTACTCGCCGTACCACAACGTCAAGGACGGCACGAAATACCCGCCGACCATGGTGATGACGTCCGATCACGACGACCGCGTGTTTCCCGCGCACTCGTTCAAGTACGCGGCCGCGCTGCAGCGCGCGCAAGCCGGCGACGCGCCGGTGCTCTTGCGCGTGGAGTCCAAGGCCGGTCACGGCGGCGGCCGTCCCACCGAGAAGATCATCGAGGACGTCGCGGACCGCTACGCGTTCCTCGTCAAGAACCTGAGCTTCACGCCGGCGCTCTGACGACCGCGCGGCATGCCGCAGCCGCCCGGCCATCACCCGGGCGACTGCGGTCGCGGGATCAGAACGTGACGTACACTTCCGTGTTGCTGGAGTATCCCGTCGTATTGTCGGTGACGGTCAGCAGCGCACGAGAGTCGTCGACCGAGTCGATCTTGAAATTGCCGCTGGTCGTGGAGATCAACCGCATGCTGCCGTACACGACTTGCAGCAGCGCGTGCATCGAGTCGCCCGTCGCGGCGTTGCACGGCGTGACGTTGACCGTGAGGCCTCCGCTCGCCCCCGCGAACGAGAACGGATCCGGGTGGAAAGCCGACGTCTGGACCAGACCCCAGAACGTCAAGTTGCTCTCCTGGCACGGCGCGCTGAATCCCGACGGAGCATTTTGCGCCGTCAGCGTGTAGTTGAGCGACGAGTCCACCGTGCGCGTCGCGCGCACAGCGCCCTTCGATTGCGCGCCGCCGCCGGCGCCGGGCGGTACGCTCATGGTGCCTCCGCCGCCGCAACCTGCAAGAAATAGCGCGGCCACACCTATGGTCAGAAAACGTTTCATTTCGAACCCCTTTCGGGAGTTACGCTACGCCAAAATTAGCGTGTGCCCAAGTGTCGTACGACACAGCCTAGCTATGCGTGCGCGTACGCTTCGACGGCGAGCCGAACGTCCACCGGAACGCCGCTCAGTGCCGCATTGCCGGTCAGCTCGTCGAGACGTTCGGGATCCGCGAGATCGTTGTAGCTCGCGCCCGGCTTCGCTGCGGCGACCGACATGCGCACTCCGGCGCGCGCGTGCCCGAAACCGTGCGGAAGGCTCACGACGCCGGGCATCAGCGCATCGGTAATTTCCGCGGCGACGGTAACGGCTCCCACGGCAGAGCGCACGATCACGCTGTCGCCGGTCGCGATTCCGCGCAGCTGCGCGTCCGCGGGATTCACCATCAGCGTGCAGCGATCGGGACCGCGCATCAAGCGCGGCGCGTTGTGCATCCAGGAGTTGTTGCTGCGCAACTGGCGGCGGCCGATGAGCACGAGATCGGGAATCGGCGCGGTCAGTTCCGTTTCCAGGCGCGCGAGGTCCGCGATGAACGCGGCCGGCGCGAGGCGGATGCGGGCGTCCGCGGTGAGCAGGCGCTGCGGAAGCGAGGGCGTCATCGGGCCGTAGTCGATTCCGTGCGGGTTCGCGCGTAACTCGTCCAGACTCGTGTGATACGCGCCCGCGCGCAAGCCGGCGTCGAGCCGTTCGGCCGGGCGCATTCCGGCTTTGCCGGCCATGCGCAGGCGCAGCGCTTCGAAGATCTGCCAGTCGAACCGCTGCTCCGGTCCGATCGGAAACAGCGGCTCGCTGTACCGTGCGGTGTTGCGCACGGCGAAGTGGTGGAAGATCACGTCGTAGTGCTCGACCTCGAGGCCGGTCGCGGGCGGCAGGATCACGTCGGCATGCCGCGTCGTTTCGTTCACGTACGGATCGACGCTCACCATGAACTCGAGGCCCCTCAGCGCGTCGTCGAGCTTCGTGCCGTTCGGTGTCGAGAGCACCGGGTTGCCCGCGACGGTGATCAGCGCGCGCACTTGGCCCGGACCCGGCGTCAGCATCTCGTCGGCCATCGTCGCGACCGGGAGCTCGCCGTCGAATTCCGCGAGACCGCGAACGCGCGAGCGCCAGCGGCCCGCGTGCTCCACGCCGGGTTTCGCCTGCTGCAGCAGATCGAACGCCGGGCGCGGCCACATCATGCCGCCCGGTTCGTCGAGGTTGCCGGTGATCGCGTTGAGCGTGTTGACCAGCCACTGGCACAGGCCGCCGAACGACTGCGTCGAGAGGCCGATGCGCCCGTACGCGACCGCGCGCAGCGCCGCGGCGAACTCGCGCGCGATGCGGCGAATCGTTTCCGCGGGGATCCCCACGCGGTCCGCGACGCGCTCGGCCGGAAACGCACGCGCCGCGGCGCGCACGTCGTCGAGGCCGTCGGTGAACGGCGCCAGACGGCCGAGGTTCGCGACGCCGGCTTCGAAGATCGCGTCGATCACCGCGAGCAGAAACAGCGCGTCCGCGCCCGGGCGCACGAAGTGGTGCTCGCTCGCGACGTCGGCCGTTTCCGTGCGGCGCGGATCGAGCACGACCACGCGTCCGCCGCGCGACTGCACCGCTTTGATGCGCGCGCGCATTCCGGGCGCCGTCATGATGCTGCCGTTGGACGCGAGCGGGTTCGCGCCCATGATCAGAAAGTAATCGGTGCGGTCGACGTCGGGGATCGGCAGCAGGAGCGGATGGCCGAACATCTCGAGCGCGGCGCGGTGGTGCGGCAGCTGGTCGACGCTCGTCGCCGAGAAACGGTTGCGCGTGCCCAGCGCGCGCAAAAAGCCGCCGGCGCTCAGCGTCGTCCCGCTGTTGTGGACGCTCGGATTTCCTTGGTAGATCGCGACGGCGTCGTCACCGTGTTCCGCGACGATCGCTCTGAGCCGCTCGGCGACTAGATCGAACGCGGCGTCCCACTCGATGGGTTCCCAGCCGTCGCCCGCGCGGCGCAGCGGCGTCTTGAGCCGGTCGGGATCGGCGTGCAGGTCGATCAGCGCGTTGCCTTTGGGGCAGACGTGACCGCGGGACAACGGATCGAGCGCGTCGCCCCGCAGGTCGGTGATCGCCCCGTTCGCGACCGTGATCTCCAGGCCGCAAATCGCCTCGCACAAGTTGCAGGCGCGAAAGTGCTTGCCGTCGCGAATCGCCGTCATCCGGGTGGCTTCGCGGCGCGACCCGGCAGTCCGCCACTCCGGTGAAGGTCGGGCCACCCCCGCGAGTCAAGGAACGACCGCAACGTGAACAGCTCCTTCCGGACGCTCGTGCTGGTCTGCGGCCTCGTGCTGGTCGTCGTATCGGCGTTCACGATCGTCGCTCAACTCCGCCGCGGCGACTCCCGCGCGCCCCGCATAGCCGTGCAGACGACACCGTCCGCCACACCGGCACAGCCGTCGCCGTCGCCGAGCGCTGCGCCGTCACCCGCGCCTCAGATGCCGTCGCCCGCGCCTCCTACACCGTCGCCCTCGCCAGGCACGCCTTCGCCCGCACCGCGCACGCCTTCGCCCACCGCGACGCCGTCGCCGAGCCGTACCGTTGCGCCGGCGCCGCGGGTTTCGTATACGCCGCTGCATCGCGTTCCGGTGCCGACGTTGCGGCCCACATTGCGGCCGACGCCGCGTCCGAGCCCCGCGCCGCCGAAGCGTTCGGCGACTCCGCAACCGGCGCCCAAGAAGCGTGCGTCACCGTCGCCGGCGGCTTCCGCGCGTGCGCGCGCCGTGCAGACTCCCGTGGTTCGGCTCGTCGGCGGGCCCGATGACGAGGCGTGCGTTCGCGCGGTCGGCTATCTCAAGACTGCGGCCAACGACCAGATCTCGCGGCTCGACGCGTACAACGCCGCGGTCGCCGGACTCGCCACGAACGCGGACTGCGCGCAACCGCGCCGGGACGTCAACGAAGCGTATCTGCGCGCGATGCGCGCGCCCGCCGAGTTCGCGCTGCGGATCGGTAATTGGAAGACCGATCTCGACCGTTCCGACGCGCTGCTTCAGGCGTGCGCGGCATCATCGGAGTTCCGTGCGACCGCCGTCGCCCGGGATTGCGCCACTCAGCGCAGGTTCAACGACGTCATTCGCCGGCGCATCCTGCAGAGCTCCGAGCGCTGAAGCGTGCCGTGCCGCGGCGCGTCACGTGGTGACGACCTCGTCGGCGCGTCGCAATGACGGATTCCGCCAGGCCCACAGCGCGACGACGGCGAGCGTGGCGGCGCCGCCCAGGACGACCGCCGGCACCGCGCCGATGAACGCAGCGAGCGTGCCCGACTCGAACTCGCCCAGCTCGTTGCTCGCGACGATGAGCACGCCTTCCACCGCGTAGACGCGGCCGCGCATCTCGTCGGGCGTGCCGAGCGCGACGAGCCCGTCGCGGATCGCCACGCTCACCATGTCGGCGGCGCCCAGGATGACGAGCGCCGGGATCGCGACCCACAACGACGTCGCGAGGCCGAATGCGACGGTTGCG
>JAXDMB010000130.1:0-2829 GCA_034666325.1 Vulcanimicrobiota bacterium | reverse complement strand
GCACCCCGCTCGTCGCGGAACTGGAAGCGGAAGGCGTGCGCGTGGCGATCGGCCACCGCGCCGAAAACGTCGGCGACGCCGATACCGTGGTCGTATCGTCGGCGATCGCGCACGACAACCCGGAGTTCGTCGCCGCGGTCGACCGCAAGCTCAACGTCGTGACGCGCGGCAAGATGCTGGCGGAGCTCGCGAAGGGCCACAAGCTGGTGGCTGTGGCGGGCACCCACGGCAAGACGACGACCACCGCGATGCTCGCGACGATCTTCGAGCACGCGGGCCTCGACCCGACGGTCGCGGTGGGCGGCGTGCGCGTCGATACGCGCTCGAACGCGCGCGCGGGCAAAGGCCCGTGGTTCGTGACGGAAAGCGACGAGTCCGACGGCTCGTTCCTGTACCTGAACCCGACGATCGCGGTGATCAACAACATCGAGAACGACCACGTCGCGTCGGACGCCGACCTGCCGCGCCTGCTCGGCCAATTCACGGTGTTCGCGAACAAAGTGCCGGCGAGCGGCCGCGTGATCGTGGGCACCGACAACCGCGCGAGCAAAGCGGTGGGCCGACAAGTGCAAGCGCCGGTGTCGACGTTCGCAACACGCGAAGACGCCGACCTCACGGTGAGCGACCTGCGCTACGCGGATCTCGGCTCGTGCTTCACGGTGTGCGACCGCGGCGTGCAACTGGGCGAGATCGAGCTGAACGTCCCAGGCGAGATCAACGTGCTCAACGCACTCGGCGCAATCGGCGCAGCGCGAGCGGCGGGCATCCGCTTCGCCGACATCGCGCAAGGGCTCGCGCAGTTCCACGGCGTGCAGCGCAGGTTCGAAATCGTAGGCCGAGGCGCCCTAACGGTGGTCGACGACTACGCCCACCACCCGACGGCAATCGCACAAACGATCGCAGCAGCGCGCGGCTTCGTGCACGAAAACCCGGTAATCGTAGCGTTCCAACCCCACCGCTACACACGCACGCAATACCTAAAGGAAGACTTCGCCCGAGCACTGCAAGGCGCGGACCGCGTGTACCTGACGCCGGTTTACGCGGCGTCTGAGAAACCGATCGAAGGCGTAAGCGAACGCAGCATCGGCGAACCGCTATCCGCCTCCGGCACGAACGTAACATACGTAACGGACGTGGAAGAGCTACTCGAGCTGATCCCGCGCGAAACACCGGCAGGCGCGCTGGTACTAATGTTGGGCGCAGGCTCGATCACAGCAGTAGCACACCGCCTCGGCGAACGGGTAGCCGCCGCCCTAGCGCGGTGAAATCCGTTCCACTCCTCGACGACACCGACCGCGAAGCCCTCCGGGGTCGCTTCGCCGACCGCGCACACTTCGACGAACCTCTCGCCCCGCACACATGGTGGAAAATCGGCGGCCCGGCCGACGCGCTGGTGAACGTCACGACGAGCGACGAGCTCGCATTCGTGCTACGTCGCGTCTTCAAACGCCGGTTGCCGATGTTCGTGCTAGGCTCGGGCTCGAATCTGCTGGTGGGCGACGGCGGAATCCGCGGCATCGTGCTGCGCCTCGAGGGCGACTTCACCGCACTGGATGTCCGTGCCGAAGAAGGCGCCGTAATCGCGCAAGCCGGCGGCAGCGCGTCCCTCCCGGCGCTGTGCACAAAGGTCGCGACGCTCGGCGGCATCGGGGTCGACGGCCTGGCCGGCATCCCCGCGACCGTGGGCGGCTCGATCCGCATGAACGCCGGCACCGACCGCGAGATCGGTGAGTTCGCGACCGAAGTGATCGTCCAAACGCCGGCCAAACCGGACCCGCACCGGATCGACGTGGCCTGGCACTACCGCCAGACGACGATCCCGCGCGACGCGATCGTCGCGCGCACGACGCTGCGCTTCGAGCAGGGCGACCCCAAGGCGGTCCGCGAGCGCCTGCAGTCGCGACTGGTTCGCAGGAAGGCGACGCAGCCCGTCGCGATCCCCAACTCCGGCTCGTGCTTCCGCAATCCCGACGGCGACCACGCGGGCCGGCTGATCGAGGCCATCGGGGCCAAAGGCTGGCGCGAAGGGGCGGCGGAAGTGTCCACCTTGCACGCCAACTTCATCGTCAACACGGGCGGCGCGTCAGCGCGCGACGTCGCCACGCTCCTCGCGCGGGTGCGCCGAGCGGTGGAAGAGCAGTTCGGCGTCGATCTGCACCTCGAAGTCCACCTGGTCGGAGAGTTCACGGACACCGAATGCCCAGCTTGAAAGTCGCCGTGGTCATGGGCGGTCCCAGCGCGGAACGCGAGGTCTCGATCGAGAGCGGAACGTGCGTGATGCGCGCGCTCGCAACGCTGGGCCACGACGCGCGCTCCCTGGACTTCGACGCACGCTTCGTCGACGCGATCCGCGAGATCGCCCCGGACGTGGTGTTCAACGCACTGCACGGCCGCGGCGGTGAGGACGGCACGATCCAGGGCGTGCTCGAGTGGATGGGGATTCCATACACAGGCAGCGGCGTGGCAGCATGCGCGATCGCGATGGACAAGCACCTCACGAAGAAGCTGCTGGCGGCGGAAGGCCTGCCGACGCCGGCTTGGGATGTGTTCGATCTGACGGGCGGGACGTTGCCGTTGCTGCCGGGGTCGTTGAATTTGCCGCTGGTCGCGAAGCCGCGGGCTAGCGGGAGCAGCGCGGGCGTGAGCATCGTGAAGACGCACGAGGCGTGGACAAAGGCGATGATCGATGCGGCGGAGCGGACGCCGGAGATATTGGCAGAGGAGTTCGTGCCGGGGCGGGAATTCTCGTGCGGCGTGCTCGGGGAAGAGGCGCTGCCGGTGGTCGAGATCGTTCCTTCGGACGAGTTTTATAGCTACGACGCGAAGTAC
>JAXDMB010000129.1:0-6494 GCA_034666325.1 Vulcanimicrobiota bacterium | reverse complement strand
CGCAAGCTCGTCGCCCGCGGCGTCGAAGCGCAACCATGATGGAGAAGAGCGCGAGCGACCAGCGGAGAGCAACGGCGGGCACGGTTCGCGTGAGCGATCAGCGGATTGCCGAACGGCGCGTCGTTTTCGGTCCGGTCGCTGAAGCGTTCGGGGCGATTCGGCTCGACGGGCCGATCGCGCTGCTCGGGACGGCGCGCTCGCTGGCCGCGTTACGCGACGAAGATTTCGGTGCTGCGGAGGTGCAGCGGTTCGACGGCGTGCGGCCGCACAATCCGCGCGCCGTGGTGGAAGAAGCGGGCGCGTTCGTGGAAGCGCGCGGATGCCGCAGCGTCGTCGCCATCGGCAGCTCCAGCGCGATCGACCTCGGCAAGGCGGTCGCCGACGGCCGCGACGTCGTCCTCGCCCTCGTGCCGACCGCGCTCGGCGGCGCGGAGATGTCGCGTGGTTACGGCGTGGTGGAGGGCGACCGCAAGACCGGTGGCCGGCTGCGCGTGCCGGCGCCGATCGTCGTGTACGATGCCTCGTTGCTCGCGTCGCTTCCGGCGCGCGAGCTGGGCTCGATCGGAATCAACGCGTGGGCGCACACGGTCGAAGCGGCGTACGCGCGCACGCGCCACGCGCTCGGAACCGCCGCCGCACACGAAGCCGGACGCCGCTTACCGGCACTGCTCGAACGCGCCGCGGCACAGCGCGACGACGAGCTTCACCGCGCACTGTTCGAGCAGGCGCACCTCGCGGGCTTCGCGCTGGACACCCGCTCGATGGGATTGCACCACGCCGTTTGTCATGTGATCGGCGGCCTGACGCTGATCCCGCACGGCATCGTCAACGCGGTCGTGCTGCCCCACGCAATCCGCGCGAACGCGCACCTCGCGCCGGACGCCGTCGCGCGCGTCGCGGAAGCGTTCGGAATACCGGATCTCGCTGCTGAAGCCGAAGCGATCGCCGCGGCGTATGCGCTCCCGCGCACGTTCGCGGAGCTGGGCGCCGCGGCCGATCTCGCGCAACGAGCTCTGCCGCGCATCATGGAACACCGCCTGCTCGAGAACAATCCCGCGCCGCCCGACGAAGCGACGGTCGCGGAACTACTGCACCGCGCGTACGCGGGCTGACATTAGTTTACGTCAGGACGTCGATTCGGTCGTCCGTGTAGACGCGGAACTTCGTTTGGAACGATCTCACGCCGTCGGACGTGCGCAGGCGGCTGTGGACCACCACGTCGCGCGCGGTGCGGCCGTCCTCGAGCTCGCGCGGCGCCGCGGCATCGAGCCGGATTAGCGGCGCCATTCCGGGGGCCGGCGACGCAAGGCGTTTCAGGCGCACGAGATGGTCGGCGATCTGCGCGCGGACACGCGCGGTGAGCGAGCCCGAATCGTCGGCGACCGGCTCCGCGAGCACAGCGGGCTCGGGCAGGTTCGCGACGTAGCGCGCGACCGCGTCGCGATCGGCGTCGGCGATCACCGTGAACGAGCAGAAATAGCGGTGCACGATGCGCTCGGCGGCCTGCACCGGCTGCTCTTTGACGATGCGCACGCGGCTCGGGATGATGCGGCGCCGGATCGTGAACGTCAGCGGAACCTCGGTGCCGCGCATCTCGACCTGCGACAGGAACGCGATCCCGTCGCGCGCTATTCGCGTTCCGACCACCGGAATGCGTTTGCCACCGCTCATCGCGACCGCATCGAACGTTCCTTCGCGGCCCTCGGATGCGCTGTCGAACCACAGCGTCTCGGAGCGCCGGAAGAGCTGGTCGATCAGAGTCATAGTGCTACTTATATCGGCACGCCGGACCGCGACCAGGAGGGACCTCATGCCCAGTCGGAGGACCTGCAACCATGACTTGCCAGGCATGCGGCACAGCGACGGACTCCAGCTACTGCCCGCATTGCGGCGCGGCCGTGTGGCCGGCCGCGGGCCCGCCGCCGCCGCCGCCGCCGCCGCAGCAGCAGCAGCCGCCGCCGCCCCCCGGCTACCCGCCGCCGCCCGGCTATGCGCCGCGCCCGGGCTATGCCCCGGTGACGACCGCGCCGCCTGAGGTGCGAAACTGGGTCACCGCCTGCCATCTGTCGGCGCTCGCCGGTTTGGTGATCCCATTCGGGAACGTCATCGGCCCGCTCGTCGTGTGGCTGATGAAAAAGGACGAATCGCCGCTGATCGACGGCGCGGGCAAGGAGTCGCTGAACTTCCAGATCTCGATGACGATCTATGCGTTCATCTCCGCGCTGATGATCTTCGTGCTGATCGGGATACCGCTGCTCTTTGTGGTCGGGATCCTCGACCTGATCTTCACGATCGTCGGCGCTGCTAAGGCCAGCGGCGGCGTGCCGTACCGGTACCCGCTCACGATCCGCTTTCTGAAGTAGCGCGCGTCCGAGCCGGCCGGGAGGAGTTCTTCCCTCGTCCTCAGTAACTGAAATACTGATTATCGTCACTCAGGCGGTGCGGAAGAAGCCGCCGCGAGACGAGCACGGAGGACGGGCCGATGGCCAGGAAACGCACCGCGGTCTACGAGGCGCCCGAGTTCCGCTCGGGCGATCCCGAGATCGCGCGCTTCGCGGAGCAGTACTTGCTGATCCGCGGCACCACGCCGCGCACGCGCGAAGCGTATCAGCGCGACCTCGAGCACTTCGGCGCGTTCATGAAATCACGGGCGCTCGGAACGAACCCCGACGAGAAAGCGCCGCCGCCGTACGACGGGCTCGTGGGCGCGAAATACGCCGACATCCGCGCGTACCAGACGCACCTCGCGCGCTCGCGCCGCTACGCGCCGCGGTCGGTGCGCCGCAAGATCGCGACGCTGCGCACGTTCTACAAGCACCTGCGCCACAGCGGCCGCCGGGACGACAACCCCGCCGCCGACGCGATCCTTCCGAAGATCGGCCGGCCGCTGCCGAAGGCGATGCGCGGCGATGAGGTCGCCAAGGTGTTCACGATCAAGATCGCCGGCCTCTCGGAGCTGCAGCGACGGCGCGACCGCGCGATCCTGCAGTGCTTGTGGTCGTGCGGCGTGCGGCGCGCCGAGCTTGTGGGCCTCGATCTCAACGACGTCGACCTCGACGGCCGCCAGCTGCGCGTCATAAAGGGCAAGGGCAACAAGGACCGTCACGTGCCGATGACGCCCGAGGCGGCGGCGGCGATGCGCGCGTATCTCGACGTGCGCCCGCGCGTCACCGTGCCGGCGTTCTTCGTGGGGCGCGGCGACCGGCGTCTCAGCGCTCCGGCGGTCTACAAGATCGTGCGCACGTACATGGGGCTCGCCGGCATCACCGAGTACGCGTCACCGCACACCTGGCGCCACACGGTCGCGACGCTGATGCGCGAGCGCGGCGCCGACTTGCTGTTTCTCAAAGAGTTTCTCGGCCACGAGTCGACCGCGACCACCGAGATCTACACCAAGCTCGCCCGCAGCCGTCTGCGCGCGGAGTTCGATCAGTTCCATCCGCGCGAAGACGTCTGAGGTTGGCGGGCGCGTCAGACGCGAGCGCCGCGTCCCGTGACCAGGTTGTACACCAGCAGAATGACTGCGATGACGAGCAGCAGATGAATGATTGAGCCGAGGTGCACGACCGTGAATCCGAGCAGCCAGAGAACGAACAGAACGACGACGATCCCCCAGATGAGTCCAGACATCGATATCCTCCCTTTCGACCGACGCTTGCCCGGGGAGGAAGCGTTCTAATCACGGCTGCCCGGCGCTCTTCTTCACCAGAGTGTGACGCACGTCGCGTGCAAAGCGCTCGCTCGCCGGGAAACCGGAACATGATGATGCCCGGACTCGCGAGACTCATGGAGGAGGTCGCGACGGGAGCCCCGCCGCCGGGGCTCGCCGACGATCTGTGGCGATTGGCGTACACGCGCGGCCACGTCGACATCGACCGCGCGCGCCCGTATCTCGACCGAGATCATGCGGGCATTCTGGTGTACGCGCGCTCGCTCGACGAGACGCGCGCGCTGCTGATCGTGGAAACCGGCGACAGGCTCGTGGGAGCAGCCGGCGCGTTCGGCCCGCTGCCGCGCGCCGGCAGCGCCGTGCGCCTCGCCGCGGTGGTCGCCGGCACGTCGGCCGCGTGGCGGTTGATCGTGGACGAAGCATTTCCGCTCGCGCTCGACGTGCGCTTCGACCGTGCACCGGCATGCGAGGGCGACCGGCGGTGGGTGGGGATGCTGCGCCACGCGCTCGGCGTGATCCGCAAAGCCGAAGGGGAACGGCGTGCGGCGATCGCGGTGCGCCGGCGCGCCCTGCCGCCGTTTGCGATGAACGCGGCGTCGTTCGAAGAGGCCGCGCGCGAGCGCGTCGCCGCGCTGCGCCGCGACGTGGAGCGCGAAACGGACTACACGCCCGACGAGGCGGCGCAACTGGACGCCGCGCGGGGTGCCCGCCACGGCCGCGGTTACGCGGAGCAGCGGCGGGCGTTCGCGCGCGAGACGGCGCTGGTGCGGGCGCGCCAGGAACGCTTCGACACGCGCATGCGCGCGGCGCTGGACGCGTTCCGCGCGGATTTGCCGGCGCTGCGCAGGAGCATTCGCACGGCGCAAGCGGCAAACGACGCGACGCAGTCGATGCTGCAGCAGCTCGAGGACATGTACGTCGAGAGCCGCGCGCGCACCAAAGCGACGTTCACCGCGTCGCGCTGGCTCGACGAGCTGGCCGACGCGCCGTTCGCGATCGCCGGCCTGGAGTCGCCGCCGCGCGGCTTGGACGACCCGGCGCGCGCGAACGACGTGCTGCGCGCCGTGGCGCTGCTCGCCCGCGCGCTGCCGCGCGCGCACGCACGGATCGCGGTCTGAACCGCTAGCGCGCGGAGCGCGTCGCTTCGCGCGCTTTCACCAGCGCGGTCAGCGTCTCGTTGTACGGCGTCGGAACGGCGGCGCGGCGGCCCGCGGAGACGACCGCGCCGTTGATGAAGTCCACTTCGGTCGGCGCGCCCGCGCGCAGGTCGTAGAGCATCGAGTTGTCGAGCTCCGCCGTTTGCTCGACGATCGTGCGCACGTACGACCACGGATCGCTGAACGGCAGCGGAATGCGCATCGCGTTCGCGACCGTCGCGGCCTCTTGCGCGAGCGAGCGCGCGACGTCGCCGGCGTGCGCGTCGGTCAACACGACGCCGTTGGGCCGGTCGAGCAGCGCCGCGACGGGATTGATCGCGGCGTTCGCGATGAGCTTGCCCCACAAGTGCGGGCGGATGTCGTATGCGGCGGTCGCGCGCAGTCCCGCGTCGACGAGCAGCCGCACGACGCGGTTGACGACTTCGGGCGACGCGCCCGCGCTGCCCAGCACGGTGTTGCCTTCACCGATCCGCCGCGTCTCGGCGGCGCCGACGGTCAGCGCCGACTCGGTGGTCGCGCCGATCACGAGCGAGATCATGCCGCCCAGCGACGTCTTGATCGCCTCTTCGTTGCCCAGGCCGTTCTGCAGCGACACGATCGCGGTCGCCGGGCTGAGCTGCGCCGCGAACGGGCGCAGCGCGCGCAGCGTGTCGGTCGCGCGCACGAACACGAAGAGCACCTGCACGCCGTACAAGTCGCGCGGCTCGCTGCTGGCGTGCGCCGGCCGCGCCTCGCCGTCCACGCGCAGCCCGTCGCGGCCGACGGCGTCCACCACCTCGCGCTTGCGCTCGAGAAGCACCACCTCGTTGCTCGCGGCCAGCCGCTGCCCGAACAGCGTGCCGAGCGCGCCCGCGCCCACGATGCCTATGCGCATCGCTGCGCCTTGCGGCCGAAGAGTCCGATGAGCAGTACCCCCGCGCAGAATCCGCCGATGTGCGCGAAATACGCGGTCCCGCCTTGCGACTCCGCCGCGCGGTCGCTGATCGTTCCGAATCCGGTGATGAACTGCGTGCCCGCCCACAGGCCGATCACGAGCAGCGCCGGGAGCCGCAGGAACAGCGGAAAGCAGCCGATCGGGACGATCGTGTTGATCTTCGCGAACGGGTAGGTCACGAGATACGCGCCCAGCACGCCCGCGATCGCGCCCGACGCGCCGAGCGCCGGAACGTGGCTGCCCGGACTGATCGCGATCTGCGCGATCCCGCCCGCGATGCCGCACAGCAGGTAGAACGCGAGAAACCGAACGTGCCCGCACAGGTGCTCCACCGCAGGCCCGAACACGAACAGGAACAGCATGTTGAACGCGATGTGCAGGATGCCGCCGTGCAAGAACATCGACGTCACGATCGTCAGCGCGGGAACCGGCGGCGACGGCGGCGCGAGCACGACGGTATTGGTGATGTCGTACGGGATCGCGGCGAACGCGTTGATGAACCGGTCGGTGTCCGGTGCGCTGGTTTCCTGGAAGAACACGAACACGTTGAGCGCGATCAGCGCATAGACGACGAACGGGAAGGTGGAGATCCGCCGCTCGTCGTCGCCGATCGGGATCACGTGCGGTCGCTCAGAACTGGTACTGGAGTCCGAACGTCGTGCGGCGGCCGGAGTGCAGCGCGTCGCGCTCGCCGCCGAAGAGCGTCAAACCGTTGCCCAACAGGAAGTTCGCG
>JAXDMB010000128.1:0-13751 GCA_034666325.1 Vulcanimicrobiota bacterium | reverse complement strand
CCGAGCGCCGAAGCCGTCTCGTCCATGCCCATCATCGAGACGCGTGACCTGCGCAAGGTGTTCCGCTCGCTCGTCCGGCGCCCCGGCGTCGCGGGAACGCTGCGCACGCTGTTCTCGCGCGATTATGAGGACAAGGTTGCGGTCGAAGACATCACGATGGCGCTCGACGAGGGCGAGCTCGTGGGCTACATCGGCCCCAACGGCGCGGGCAAGTCCACCACGATCAAGATGCTCACCGGCATCCTCGTGCCGACGTCGGGAAGCGTGCGCGTCGCCGGACTGGTTCCGCACGCGCAGCGCCAGCGCAACGCGCGCAACATCGGCGTCGTGTTCGGACAGCGCTCGCAGCTCTATTGGGATCTGCCGCTGATCGAGTCGTTCGAGCTGCTGCGGGCGATCTACGGCATCAAACCCGATCGTTATCGCGCGAACCTCGACCACTTCACCGACGTGCTGGACATGGGACCGTTCCTCCGCACCCCGGTGCGCCAGCTGTCGCTGGGGCAGCGCATGCGCGGCGACTTCGCGGCGGCGATGCTGCACGATCCGCCCGTCGTGTTCCTCGACGAGCCGACGATCGGTCTGGACGTGGTCGCCAAAGAGGCGATCCGCGAGTTCATCGCGCGCGTCAACCGCGAGCGCGGCACGACGTTCATCCTCACGACGCACGACCTCGCGGACGTCGAGCGGCTGTGCCGGCGCATCGTTCTGATCGACCGCGGCACGCTGGTGTACGACGGCGAGATCGACGCGCTGCGCGACCGCTACGGCACGCACCGCACGCTCGTCGTGACGCTCGGCGAACCCGTCGAGCAGATGACGGTCGAGGACGCCGAGGTGGAATCGCACGACGGTCCCGTGTGGCGGCTGCGGTTCGACCGCCGCCACGCGTCGGCGGAGGTCGTGATCCGGCGCGTCGCCGACCGCTACTGCGTGAGCGATCTGTCGATCGAAGAGCCCGAGCTCGAGTCGATCATCCGCCGCATCTACCTCGAAGGCTACAGCGACGCGCCCGAATCCGCCGGTCCCGGCGCGCCCGCGGGCAGCGTCTCTACGGCACCCGCGTGATCAGTTGCGGATGAGCGTTGGTGCCCAGCACGCCGATCGACGACTGATGGTCCGCGCCGTCGCTGTGGTACACGAGCACGAGCTGCGACCCGGACGGAAGCTGCAGCGGCGAGCTGACCGTCAGCTCGCCCTTGCCGGAGCCGTCCGCGCTGAAGCTGTTGGCGGCGCCGACGAGATCGAGCGGCGTGAACGCGGCCCCGGTGCGTCCCGCGAGCTGCCGCACGAACAGGCTGTAGCGGCCGTTCGGGATCAGTCCGCGGAACTGCGTGCGTACCGTCGTGTTGCCTTGCGCGGGCGGATCGAACGACGCGGTGCCGCCGGCGGTCCGCCACACGCCCAGGCCGGCGCGAATGGAATCGCCGTGCGCGTTGAGCAGCGGCGAAGCGTCGGAGTCGTTGTCGCCCGGCGGCCGCAGGCCGAAGTCGTGCGGGTTGTCCCCGGTCTGCGCCTGGGCGCTGGCGTCGCGAACGAACACCTGCGGCGGCTGCGCGGTGTTCGCGGCGGTCACGGGCTGGAACGTCACGGCGACCAGCGAGAGCAGTACGGTGGCGGCTGCTAACATATGTCCCTAATACGATATGCGCCAGCGCCGCGTTCCCTCGGCGAGATCCTCGCCCCGTATCTCGCTTTCGCGGCCAAGGCGTTCTCCCGGGAAGCGACCTACCGGATGGAGGTCTTCACCAACGTCGCCTCGCTGGTGGTCCGGCTGTACTTGATGAAGGCGGTCTGGACGTCACTGTACGCGCAGAACGCCGCGCCGGCGGGCGTGCCGCTCCACGCGGTTCTCACGTACACGGTCGTCGCGCTGCTGATGTCGCTCGTGCTCGAGATCGACGGGACGCGCGCGATCCGCGAGAAGATTCGCGAAGGCACGATCGCGACCGACCTGATGAAGCCGATCAGCCTGCCGCTGTACTTCTTCAGCGACGGGGTCGGGATGACGCTGCTGCACGCGATCCTCATCGTCCCCGCGCTCGTGCTCTCGCTCGTGATCGTGCGCATCGACGTCCCCGCGCCGCACGTGCTCGCCGCCTTCGCCGTGAGCTTCCTGCTCGGCTATCTCGTGAACTTCTTGCTGAACTTCCTGATGAACTGCGTCGCGTTCTGGACGCTCGAGACGTTTGCGATCCAGCTGATGGTGCGCTGGGTGAGCGATCTGCTCAGCGGCCAGATCGTGCCGCTGATCTTCTTCCCGGGCGTGCTGCAGAAGATCGTCCTGGCGCTCCCGTTCGCCGCGATCTACTCCACGCCGTTGCTGATCTATCTCGGAACGATTCCGCCGTCCGGCTACCTCGCCGCAATGGCCGCGCAGATCGGGTGGTGCATCGGGTTCGCGGCGCTTTCGTGGGTCGTGTGGCGCGCCGCGCAATCGCGCGTCGTCGTGCAGGGCGGGTGAACGAGCCGAACGGCCGCAGCGCTATAGGATTCTCGCGCGCGGAGGTGTACGGAGAAAGCATGACCACACGGAGCCATTTCCTCGCGGCCGGCGCGGCCTCGGCCGTAGCGGCCGGCGTAGGCGCAGCGCCGGTTACAGCGGCCGCGGCGGCCGGAACGCGCACGATCCTCGACCAGGCCGCGTTTCGCGCGCACATCGCGAGCGGCGCGAAGCATCGTCAGGCGATCGGTACGGCGCGCGTGAACGACGGCTCGGTGTTGCAGTTCGCCGTCAACACGCTCAACGGGTTCGAGAACGGCTGGAACGAGCCGCCGGCGAACGTGCAGATCGCGGTCGTGCTGTACGGCTCGGGCTGCACGCTCGCGCTCGACGACACGGCGTGGCGCGAGCACCGTCTCGCCGACATCGTGAAGCGGTTGCCCAGCGAGTGGCTCACGGCGGACGCGTCGGAGCGCAATCCGTGGGCGCATGCGGGAACGGGCCCGGCGAACGCCGACAAGTCGATTCCCGCGCTGCTGCGCCGCGGCGTGCGCATCTACGTGTGCAACACCGCGCTCGGCGATTTCGCGAACCGCATCGTCGCCGCGGGCAGCACGGCGGGCGCGGGGAGCGACCCGTTCGCGGTCCAAGCGCACCTGCGCGAGCGCGTTCTGCCGGGAATCGAGATCGTTCCCGCCGGTATCAGCTCGATGGCCGTGCTGCAGGAGAACGGCTACACGTTCTTCAGCGCGGCCGCCTGAACGCCGCGCGGGCAAGCTCGACGGGCCGCATCTCCACCACCTCGAATGCGATCAGCGGCTTGCGGCAGCGCGCGCACACCAAGTTCGCCGACGGCTTCTTCTTGCGCAGCACTTCCATGGTGCACTTCTCGCAGCGCACGATGTAGCGCTTCGTCGACTCGTTGAGCGGCGCCGCACGGCCGAGGTCGTGGTAGATCGAGCGCAGTCCGAGCTCGCGCATCTTCTTCTTGAACGTGGCGGTGTGTCCGGGGCTTTGGCCGCGCGCGTGCAGCCACGCATGGATCATCTCGTGCAGCAGCGTCTCGCGCAGCTCCTCGAGCTTGCCGGCGAGGTGCTTGGGCGACAGCTCGATCAGCGGCGGCTTGTACGACACGCGCCCGGCGAGGTTCGAGAACCGCGCGTTGTACGCGATCCGGTACGAGGGAATCTCGCCGGCGAAATACATCCAGTTGTACTGCGCGAACAGCAGCTGCAGCTCGGCGACGTCGGGAAGACCGGGGTACACGGCCGACTTCTTCGGCGGCGCGGGTGCAAGAACCCGGTCGCGGATGGCGTAGACCGTGGTGTGGGCCTCCCGGCGCGTATCGCGGTTCCGATCCTCGTCGTCTTCGCCGTGCTGTTCCTCGGGATTCTCGGCTGGTTTCTGCGCATCGGCTTCGGAACCACCGGCTCGGCGTTCGGGCCCGGCACGCCGGCCGAGCAAGGCGACGCGCGCATCCAAGCGACGCCGGCACCGATCGCCACCGATCCGCCCGGAACGTTCACGGTGCCGCAAAGCGGAACGGGACCGATGAAGAGCTCCAACGCGCTGCCGGGCGCGGGTGTCGGCGGCGGAACGCCGGCCGGTCCGCCCGGACCGGTGATGGCGGAGCTTCAGCAGCTGCGCGCGCGAATCGCCCGCAACCCCAAGGATCTCGCGGCGCTGGTGCAGCTCGGCAACATGGAGTTCGACGCGCAGAAGTTCGACAAGGCGACGGACTTCTACGCGCGCGCGCTCGCGCTCGATCCCACCAACCCGGACGTGCGCACCGACTACGCCACTGCGCTGCACCAGAGCGGTCACGACATCGAGGCGCTGAAGCAGCTCGACGCGGTGCTCAAAGAGCGGCGCGATTTCCCAACCGCGCTCTTCAACCGCGGCGTCGTGCTGCAGGCGATCGGACGGCGCACCGACGCGGTCGCGGATTTCCGCCGGTATCTCCAGATCGCCAAACCCGACGACGCACGCGCGGCGGCGGCGCGCTCGGCACTGCAGCAGCTGGGCGGATGAAGCTCTACATCTCGGCCGACATGGAAGGGACCGCGGGTGTGTGCTCGTGGTCGCAAGTCGATCCCGCCAACACGACGGAGTACCCGTACTATCGGCGCCAGATGTCGCTGGAAGTGCGCGCGGCCATCGACGGCGCGCGCGAAGCCGGTGCGGGCGACGTGCTCGTGAACGACTCGCACGCGTCGATGCGCAACGTGATGTGGGACGAGCTGCCGCACGACGTGCGCATGATCTCCGGAAACCGCAAACCGTTTTCGATGTCGGAAGGGATCGACGGCTCGTTCGACGCCGCGTTCTTCACCGGTTACCACGGCGCGGTCGGGACGCAAGATGCCGTGCTCGACCACACCTACACGAGCGAGACGCTGCGCGAGACGCGCGTGAACGGCCGCGCGTGCAGCGAGGCGATGCTCAACGCCGCGGTGCTGGGCCTCGCGGGCGTGCCGGTGGTGCTGATCACCGGCGACCGTGCCTGCATCGAGCAAACGCAGGCCGTGATGCCGTGGATCACGGGCGTGATCGTGAAAGACTCGATCGGCCGTTTCGCGGCCAACTCGTATTCGCCGGCGCACGCGCGCTCGCTGATCCATGCCGGCGCGAAAGAGGCGATCGGGCGCATCGCGCAGGCGAAACCGTTCACGTTCGAGCCGCCGGTCGCGCTCGATCTCGACTTCGTCTGGACGCACAACGCCGATTACGCCGAGCTGATTCCCGGCTTCGAGCGAACCGGGCCGCGCAGCGTGCGCTTCGTGCACGACGACTACCGCGTTATCTTCAAAGCGTACGTTGCGGCCTTCCGGCTCGCGGCCGCCGCGAACGCCCCGGGCTAGCGCCGAGCGATGCCGGTCGTCGGGTACCAGGGACATGCGGGCGCGTTCAGCGACGTCGCGGCGCGCGAGCTGGTGCCCGGCTCGGAAACGCGCGGCTACCCATCGTTCGACGCAGTCGCCGAAGCGGTCGCCGGCGGCGGCGTGGAATACGGCGTGCTGCCGGTCGAGAACGCCATCGCCGGACCGGTTCCGCGCAACTACGAGCTGTTGTGGGAGCACCCGTCGCTGCGCATCCGTGGGGAAACGACGCTCGCGATCGAGCTGTGCCTGATCGGAACCGCGGACGCCGCACCCGACGCGATCCGCGAAGTGCGCTCGCATCCGGTCGCGCTCGAACAAGTGCGCCGCTACATCGAAACGCACGGCTGGCAGCGTTCGACGACGACCGACACCGCCGGAGCCGTTCGTGAGATCGTCGCGCTGAACGATCCGGCCGTCGCTGCGATCGGTCCCGCGCTGGCAGCAACGGTCCACGGCGGAACGATCCTCGCGCGCGCGGTACAGGACGAGCTCCAGAACTACACGCGCTTCTTCTTGCTCGAACGCAATCTCGGACCGAGCGAAGTTCCGGTACGTCCTGACGAAGGAACCGACGGCGGACGCGCATGTGTCGGAATCGCGGTCGAGGACCGTCCGGGCTCGCTGCGCGACGCGCTGAGCGCGTTCGCGGACCGCAGGATCGACTTGCGCTTCCTGATCGCGCGGCCGGACCGCCGCGTCCCGTTCCGCTACCGCTTTTTCGTCGAACTGCTGAACGTCGACGACCAGCGGCTCGACGCCGCCCTGGCCGACATCGGCGGAGAGCAACGAATCCTCGGAAGATATTAGCGCAGAGCCCTTGCCGTCGATACGACCCCACGTGATAGACGCAGCGCTGGGCCGTTTGATGGTTCAAGGTGACGCCTGAGCAGTGTCGCCGGCGGGTTCGATTCCCGCACGGTCCAGCCCGTCGGGGTTGCCTCGGCGGACCCGGTGTGGTAACGTGTCCCCGCTCAGGCGTCGCCACACCATCGCGGGCACCGCGTTCGAAAGGACGCGGTGCTCGTCGTCTTATGGGGCGTCCAGCGCCGCTGCAAGTCCGCTCAGGTCCTGAACGTTGGGCAGCGACGGTGCGCGCAGCGTGCACGATGCGGCGTGGTGCGGCAGCGCCTCGCGGGTGAACGTTTCGCGGACGCGCGCGATCCATGGTTCGCCGAGGTATGTCGCGAGGCTGCCCAGCACGATCACGTCCAGAACGAGCAGATCGGCCAGCAGTGCGCACGCGGCGCCGACCGCATCCGCGTTGTCGCGGATTGCGGCTTGCGCGACGGTGTCGCCGCGGACCGCGCGCTCCGCCACTTCCGCGCCGGTCACCGCGTCGTATGACGGGTCGTAGCGCCGGGCGATCTTCGGCAGCGCGCTCGCGGCGCCGTACGACTCGAACGAACCCGGTTTGCCGAACACGTCCGGACCGTCGTCGCGATAGCGGACGTGTCCGATCTCCGGCGAGTACCCGCGCGAGCCGTACCGCGCGCGCCCGTCGATCACGATCCCGGCGCCGAAGCCCGTCCCGCACGTCAGATATGCCAGCCCGCTCACGCCGCGCTGCGCGCCCCAGCGCACTTCCGCGAGCGCGCACGCGGCAGCGTCGTGATGCACCGCGACCGGTCGCGAGAGCGCGTCCCGCAGCCGCGCGCCGAGCGGAAAGCCGTGCATCCCCGGCAGATGCGGCGGCGCGATCACCGTGCCGGTGCGCGCGTCCATCGGCCCGCCGATCGCCACGCCGACAGCGGACGCCGCGGGAGCGACATCCGCCACGGCTTCGACGATCGCGTCGAACAGCGCCTCGCCGTCGCGGGTCTGCGTCGGCCACGCGCGGCGCTCAAGGATCGTGCCGTCCGGCGTTCCGAGCACGACGCTCGTCGTGGTGCCGCCGACGTTGACGCCCGCGAGCGATTCGTGCACGCGCGGCGATCAGCGCATCGACAGGAAACGTGCCGTACCCGGTTCCGTCGTGGTCACGTGACGGCTCCGCCCAACACCGTTCCCTTGATGCGGTAGCACACGCCGCGGAACAGCGCGACGAGCTCGCCGCCGCGCGTCACCGTGATGTCGTACACGCCGGTGCGTCCCTTGGACGACTGCTCCTGCGCTTCGGCCACCAGCGCGTCCCCCAGCTTCACGGCGCTCACGTACGAGATCGACGCCTGCAGCGCGACGTTGGGCTCGTTGCGCGAATTGCACGCGAACGCGAACGCGGAGTCGGCCAGCGTGAACGTCACGCCGCCGTGCGCGATGTCGTGCCCGTTCACCATCGTCCCGGTGATGCGCAGCGAGGCGCGCGCCCAGCCCGGGCGCGCGTCCTCCAGCACGATCCCGAGCGACTGCGAGGCGCGGTCGCGCTCGAGCATCGCAGCGGCGCACGCGCGCGCGAGCGCGTCGCCGGTCAGCTCGTCGGCGCTCACGCGACCGGCGTGCGCGTTTCGATGATGCGGAAGCGGTTCGCCACGAACGCCGCGTCGGTCAGCGACGCGTTGCCGGCCGGGTTGCCGCCCGTGACATGATAGTCGCTGAACGCCGCCGACTGGTTGACGAGCAGCGTCCCGGTGAGGTTCACCGCGAGGTTCACCTTGCCGTCGCGGGCCCAGCGCCGCGCCTTCGTAAGCACCGCGTCATCGGTCGTGTAGACGATCGCCGTGATCGCGCCGTTGCGGCGCGCCGCATCGGTCGCGAGCCGCAGCGACTCGTCGGTGTCCGCCGTGCGCACGACGAACACGATGGGCCCGAACGCCTCGCGGTCGTAGCGCTCGGTGTCGGAGGCGTCGACCACAGCGACGAGCGGCGAGTGCACGCGCGCGTCCGGAAATTCCGGGTGCGGCACCTGCGCGCTCTTACGCACGACGCCGGGCTTCGCGTTCTCATCGGCGATGCGGGTGAGCGTCGCGTCGGTCGCGATGGCGCCGAGCACGCCCGCCGCGCGCTCGGGATCGCCGAGCAGCCCGTCGATGCCCCGCACGATCGCGGCCACGACGTCGTCGAACGCGACCTTTTCGCCGTTCACCGTGATGCCGTCGCGCGGCACGAACAGGTTCTGCGGCGTCGTGCACATCTGACCGGAGTACAGCGACAGCGACATCCCGAGGTTGCGCGCCATGCCCTTGAGGTCGTCGGTCGAGTCGATCACGACGCTGTTCACGCCGGCCTTCTCCGTGTACACGAGCGCGTGCGAGTTCTGCTCGAGCCACGTGCCGAACTCGGTGGAGCCGGTGTAGTCGAGCAGCGCGACTTCGGGCCGCTGCGCGAGCACTTTCGCGAGCGGCTTGCCGGGCGCGTCCACCGCGAGCTGCACCGTGCGCGGATCGAACCCGGCCTCGCGCAGCACGCCTTGGATGATCTCTACCGTAATCGCGAGCGGCAGCACCGCCTGCGGGTGCGGCTTCACGATCACGGCGTTACCCGTCATCAAGCTCGCGAAGATCCCCGGATAGGCGTTCCAGGTGGGAAACGTCGAGCAGCCGATCGTCACGTCGATGCCGCGCGGAACGACCGTGAACGTCTTCTCGATGCGAATCGGCTCCGGCTTGGCGGGCTTCTCCCACACGACGCTCGCCGGCACGCGCGACATCTCGTCGTACGCGTACGCGATCGCTTCGAGCGCGCGGTCCTGCGCGTGCGGTCCGCCGGCCTGGAACGCCATCACGAACGCTTGCCCGGTGGTGTGCATCACCGCGTTCGCGATCTCGAACCCGCGCGCGTTGATCCGCGCGAGCGCTTCGAGCGCGACGCCTGTGCGCGCTTCGAGCGACGCTGCGCCCCACGTCTCGACGGCCGCCGACGCGGCCGCGAGCAGCGCGTCCACGTCCCCGACCGGGTACCGCACGTCGAGCGCGATGCCGTACGGCGAGCGCTCCGTCGCGACCGTTTCGCCCGTCGACGGCTGATCGAGCGCATACGGCTTGCCGAGGTGCGCGTCGAACGCGGCCTTCCCTTCGGCGGCCGCGGTCTCGCCGTAGACCCGCGGGCTCGGGCTCTCGGGGAAGGCGCTGTAGTAGGCACGGGTGCGGATCGCCTCGCGGGCCTTGTCGAGCTTCTCGCGGTGGCGCTCGAACAGGGCGGCGCCGGAGGCCAATTCTGCTGAGGCAGGGGTCGTGGTCATCCCGAGCGCTTCGGCGGCGCTGCGACGCGCCCCCGGCCCCGCGGGCCGCGGCCGGATCGAGGGCGGCCGTAAGCGGTTCGTAAGTGCTCGTAGGAACGCCGTAAGACCGACGACCTACCGTGCGGGTGCATGATGCTCGCGGCCCGTTCGTCCGTTCCCAAGACGTATCGTTTCGTCGCGCGCGTCAGCGGGCGGTCGTTGCCGGACGTCGACAAGGCGCTCCGGCTGCGCTGCACGCTGAGCGCCGCCGACTACAGCGTGGTGGGCGTCAGCGCGGTCGTCGTGTATCTCGGAACCGGCGCCGACTGCGACCACAGCGTCGAGCTGGTCCACGAGCCGGCGGCGGACGACGCGGCGCTGCCCAAATATTTCGAGCTGGTCGCGTCACTGGCGCCGACCGCCGAGCCGTCGACCCGCTTGCGCGGCGCGTTCGCCGCGAACGCCTCGAGCGACGGCACGGAATACCGCATCGCAGGCATGATGAACCCGGCGCAAGGCCGCGTCATGCTGCCGGAGATCGCGCTCCGCGGGATCTAGCCGCCGAGCGCTTCGCCCGAGACAGCGGAAAGCGTGCGGCGTCCATGCGCGGAACGTACCCGCACCGTGACCAGCACCATCGTGACGCGGCGTAGCGCGTGACCATCGACGACGTACTACCGGCCGTGATGATTCCGGTCGCGTTCTGCATCGCGGTCGTCGCGACGCTGCTTCTGTTCGTCCACATCGCACGGCGCTATCCGTCGGTTCCGAAGCGCGTTCCGCTGCGCATCCGCGAAGACGGCCGCCCGTCGAAACACACGACGGGCAAAGCGATTCTCTGGCTTCCGCCGGGCATTGTGGCTGCGGCCCTCGTCCTGCTCGGTGTGTTGACGCTGTTGTCGCCGCCGCCCGACAACCAGCGCATCGTCATCGCGCTCGTATTCGTCGTCGTCGCGGAAGCCGCGTGGTTTATCGGCTGGGCGCTGGACCGGCAAATCGAGATGGCGCGCAAGATGACGTACCGGATCGCGCCGGCCCGCATGCTGCGCACCATCTTGCCGCTGCTCGCCACGGTAGCGCTGACGATATTCATCGCGGCCCGGTCCCAGTAGTCGTCGCGCGCCCGCACGAGGCGCGCCGCGCACGAGCGGGCACCGGGCACAAGCGCAAGCAGGGCTAGAACACCGGGATGATGTCTTCCGGGCCGATGTGGCCGACGTCGACGCCGTCGAGATCGAGCTCGGGAATCGCCGGGAACTCGATGCCCCACTCGCCGACGATCGCGCGCACGCGCGCCAGCGACGTCTTCCAGTTCTCCGCCTGTTCGTCGTAGGTCAGCACGCCGAGGCCCGCGTCGCGCGCGTGCTGCACGAGCACGCGGTGGTTCGGGAGAAAATAGTCCGGAATGTCCCAGAACTGATTGGGCGGTTCCCACAGGATCATGCTCAGGAACACGAAGCCCGCGCGCAACTGCTTCGTGATCATCGTCTTGTACTCGTCCGACAATCCGGGCCAGTCGCGCTCGAGCACCGTCAGGCAGATCGCGAGGTGGCGCGCCTCGTCCTGGCCCACCTTCCTGAAGATCTCCTTGAACAGCGGGTGCGTCGCCTTCTTCGACATCCCGAAGAACAGCGTCGACGACGCGACCTCGCCCATCATGAACGACGTGAACAGAACGCTCAGCGGATACTTCGCGAGCGACGCGCTGTAGCCCGACCAGTAGCGCCCGCCGTTGTGGTACAGCCAGCCGATGTTGTTCTGCGCGGCTTTGGCGAGATCGCTCGTCGCCTCGAAGTCCATCGGGCCGCCCGGCACGAGCGCCTGGATCGCGCGCTGGCACACTTCTTCGTGGTTCATCTCGTCGTGCGTGATCGAGAAGAAGCACTTGCGGATCGGATCTTCCTGGTGCGTCTCGAACGCGTGAATCGTCGCCTTCGCGAACACGGCGGGGCCGGATCCGTCGAAGTTCGCGAGCACCGCGTACCAGTACATGATCCCGAGGCGCTGCTCTTCGCTGAAATCTTCGGCGCGCAGGGTGTCCCACGCAAAGTCCGAGGGGTTCCACACGTGGCGCTTCGCACGCTCGTAGAGCTCGGCCAGCTTGGGCGTCTCCACGCGCCACTCCATCGGAAAGATGTTCGGCTGCGGGACCTCGGGATACGGCGTGAAGCCGCCCGCCGGGACGACGAGCTGATGCTGGTTCGGTGCGGTCAGAGCCATGCGCGTGCGATTCCTCTCCCTACCAAATGGTCGGTCAGGAGCAGTATACCCGGCCGGCGTCCCGGGATCAACCGGAAGGACGCCGTCCGGGGCTGGAATCGTACGCGTGCGGCCGCGGCCGCGGGCCGGTCAGCCGATCTCGGCGAGCCAGTCGTACAGCGTGCGCCGCAGCTCGTTGGCAACGTGCGTGAACTGGCCGCCTTCGGCGAGCTCGGTCTTGGCCTTCGGGTCGCGCGCGAGCGCCAGGCCCAGCGTGCGGGCCGCCTCGCGGTGGAACTGCGCGTGCAGCCCGCGGGTGCGCTCGTATAGCGGGCGCGCCTTGAGCGAGGACGAGATCTCGCGCGTGAGCCAGATCCCGATCGGGCACACGTCCTCTTTTTGGGTCGTGGCCACGTCGACGCTGCTCCGGCCGTACTCGGCGGCCGTCTTCAGCCGCCCCATCCAAGCGTGGTGCGCGGCGATCGCGGCGGTAATCTGCTGCTTCAGCGTGCTCTTGTCGGTATCCGACAACACGGCAGTGCTCATCCTGGCCACCCTCTCCATGGAAGACGCAAGCGTCATAACCGTCGCTCGCTCGGTAAAGGTATCGGCAGCGGGGAACACCACTTGAGGTGGAGGCTACCCCTCGTTTCGTCCAGATCGAGCCCGTCGGCGAGTGCAACCTGCGGTGCCGCATGTGCCCGGTGCGCTACCGGGACGTCACCAACGCCTACATGGCTTGGGACGATTTCACGCGGATCGTCGATGATCTGCCCGCGCTCGCGGAGCTGCACCTGCAGGGACTCGGCGAACCGCTGCTCCATCCGCGGTTCTTCGACATGGTGGAGTACGCGGTCGCGCGCGGCGTCGCGGTGAGCGTCAACACGAACCTCACGCTGCTGACGCAAGCGAAAGCGGAGCGGGCCGCGACCTGCGGGCTCGAGGCGATCTACGTGTCGGTGGACGGCGCGACGCCCGAGACGTACGAGCGCATCCGCGTCGACGCGCGATTCGACCGCCTCGAGCGCAACATGCTGCGTCTGCTCGAAGCGCTCGCGCGCCACGGCAGCGCCACGCGCGTGCAAGTCACCGCGGTCGCGATGCGCGAGAACCTCGACGAGCTTGCGGATCTCGTCGCGCTGACCGCGCGCTGGGGGCTCGACACGCTCTCGGTACAGCATCTTTGCCACGACTTCGGCGAGTCGACGTTGCCGGCGCAGTACGCGCCGATGCGCGCGTTCGTCGCGGATCAGACGCTCGTGGACCTCGATGCGACGCGCGTCGCGCACGCGTTCGACGCCGCCCGCACCGCCGCGCGCGAGCACGGCGTGTCGCTGCGGCTGCCGCGGGTGACGCCGGTCGCGCACGAGCCCGGAACGCCGGGCCGCTCGCGCTGCGACTGGCCGTGGCGCGGCCCGTACGTCGCGTACGACGGCACCGCGATGCCGTGCTGCATGGTGGCGACTCCGGACCGCGCCTCGCTCGGCAACATGGTGGCCGAAGGGGTCGACGCGATCTGGAACGGCGCGGCGTACCAAGACTTTCGCGCCCGGCTCGACTCCGACGACCCGCCGGAGATCTGCAAGTCGTGCAGCGTGTACGCGCACGTGTTCTAGTGTTTTCCGAACAGCGGCGCTAACAGAGCTTTTCGGCGACGCGCGCGAACAGCTCGCTCATCGTCGGGTGCAGGTGCGGCATGTCCGCGATCTCGCGCGCGGTCGCTCCGCGGTCGATCAGCGCGATCGCTTCGCCGGCGAGGTCGATCGCGTCGTCGAGCACGAGCGCGATGCCGGCGACGCGGTCGTCGTCGGCGCGGGCGATCATCTTCACGAATCCTTCCGCCTGATCGGACACGAGCGCTTTGCCGACCTCGCTCGCCGGCAGCGTCGCGACGCGCACCGCGATGCCTTGCGCCCGGCACTCCCGTTCGGTGAGTCCCGCGACCGCGACTTGCGGCTGCGTGTAGAGCGCGTGCGCTTCCCAGCGGCTCCACTGCGCGTCGACCGGTTCGGCGGCGAACGCGTTCGTCGCAGCGAGGCGGCCGCCGTACGCGGCGGTGTGCACCAGCGCACGGCGCGCGAGGACGTCGCCGGCGGCGAACACCCGCGGGTTCGACACGCTGCGCAGCGCCGCG
>JAXDMB010000127.1:0-24531 GCA_034666325.1 Vulcanimicrobiota bacterium | reverse complement strand
GGTTGCTGTTCTCCAGCGATACCGCGTACACGTCGACGAAGTCTTCGCCGAGCCACGACCCCTGGCGGCGGTACGCGCGATCGTCTTGTCCCAGCGCGACGTTGCCTTCGTCGACCGTTTGCACGTCGCGCAGCGTGGGCGAGCCGAGCTGCGCGAAGCGCGCGGTGCCGAGGTCGTACGTGGCAAGATACGTGCGCTTGCGCTCGGTGGCCGCGTCGTGCTTCTGCTGCGACTGCAGGATGTCGTCGTGCCACGACCACATGTCGACGGCCGTCGGCGTGGGCGTTCCGGACGGCATCGGCGTCGGCGCGGCGGCGGTTCCTAGGAATACGCGCTTGCCGTCGCGCGAGTAACGCAGCTTGCCGTTGGAGTTCGGCGTCGTCGCGGCACTGACGCCGGCTGTCCCGGCGTCGACCGCTTTCACCGCGGCGAGCTTCGGCACGCGCAGGTCGACGACGTACAGCGCGTCGTGCGGGACGTCGTCCTTGTACGTCGCGGAATCGCTCAGAAACGCGAGCGACGAACCGTCGCGCGCGATGACGATCTCGCGGTACCGGCCTTCGCCGGCGAGCACGTCGGCCGTCGTGCCTTTGGCGACGTCGTACACGTGCAGGCCGTCGTTCTTGCCGTTCTTCGACTCGGTCGCGTACGCGATGAACCGGTCGTCGTCCGACACGGCGAAGTCGGTCGCGTCGGCCGCGGTTACGCGCTTGCCGCCCGCGAGATCGCGGATCGTCAGCGGCGAGCCGGTGTCTTTCGTCTTGTCGGCCTTGGGCGCCGGCGATCCGGACGGCGACGGGGAGGGCCCGGGAGAGCCGCTCGCTGCGGGCGCGGGGCTCGCGGCCGCCGGAATCTGCGGTGCGGGCTCGCCCTTTGGCGGCGCGCTCGGCTTCGCGGATGCCACGGGCGACGCGCTCGCGGACGCCGCCGGTGAGCCGCTCGGCGCGGGCGACGGCTCCGCGCGGTACGCGATCGTCGCGCCGCCGTTCTTCGCGACGGCGATCGTCTTCACGTCGTCGACCGTCTCGGCGGGCTTCGTGCCGCTCAGGTCGAGAACGCCGAGGCCGTTCTTGGGCTGGTCCTTCTCCGCTTTCTTCGCCTTCTTCGCGGCGTCGACGTCTTTTTTCGGCGCGACGTGCGTGTAGACGACGAAGCGCCCGTCGCCCGCGAACGCGGGCGCGTTGCCGCGCGTCTCGCGCCGCTCCGAGCCGGAATCGAGATCGCGCACCACCAGCGTCGGATCGCCGTCCTGGGGCGTCAGCGCGTAGGCGAGGTGCTTGCCGTCGTCCGAGAGCTTGGGCGTGCGGATCGCGCTCCAGCCGTCGTACGCCTTGTAGTCGAGCGGAACGGGCGCGTCGGCCGCGACGGCGCGCGGAAACGCGGGAAGGAGCGCGCACGCGAGAGCGAGCGCAACGGAAGCACGAGCGCCGAACATAGCGGCGTCCGTACCTCCGCGAACTTCAGGAAACCTGCGTCAGCCAGGGGCCCGGGGCTGGGCGGCGGCCGCGCACGACGTCCGTGTAGACCGTTCGCAGGCGGCGGGTGAGCGGGCCTTCGCCGCCCAGGTCGCGGTCGTCGATCTGCACGATCGGGACCACTTCGGCGGCCGTGCCGGTGAAGAACGCTTCGTCGCTGTGCGCGAGGTCGTCCATCGTGATCGGGCGGACGTGCGTCGTGATCCCCGCTTCGCGCGCCAGCGCAAGGACGCTCGCGCGCGTCACGCCGAGCAGGATGTCGGCGTCCGCGTCGTTCGTGACCAGCGCGCCGTCGCGCACGATGAAGATGTTTTCCCCCGAACCTTCGGCGACGTCGCCGTGCTCGTTACGAAGAATCGTCTCGTCGAATCCGCGGCGCTGCGCGTCGGCGAGCGCGCGGATCGAGTTCGTGTAGTGCCCGCCCGCTTTCACCGTGGACGGCAGCGCACGCGACGGCGTCTTCATGAACGGCGAAACGGACGCGCGGAACAGCGGCACTTCGACGCCCGGCATGATGCCGTCGAACGGCAGCACCGCGATCAGCATGTGCACCGGGCACTCGCGACCCGGGTTGAGGCGCACCGTCTCGCCGCCGAAAAACGCCAGCGGCCGCACGTACGCGGCGTCGCGGCCACTCGCGCGCACCGTCGTTCGGATCGCGTCGATGAGGCCGTCCGCGTCCCACGCCAGATCCATGCCGTACGCGGCCGCGCCGGCGATGAGCCGGTCGACGTGCTCGCGCAGCCGGAACACCGCCGGCCCGTTGGGCGTCGGGTAGACCCGAATGCCCTCGAACACCGACGAGCCGTAGTGCAGCGCGTGCGTGAGCGCGTGCAGGCGCAGCTGCTCGTCGTCGAGCAGGCTGCCGTCGAGCCACACGGTGGTGGCAGTCCGGGTCATCACGGGCGGTTCTCCTCGGAAACGGCGAACGCCCCGGCCGATGCGGCCGGGGCGTTCGTTTGCGTTGTGCTCTCTTGGTGCGTTACGCGAACGACGATCCGGCCGGCGAGCGAAGCTCGACGAGAAAAATGCTAACCGGAAGGACGTAATAGCGCGGCGCCATGTCCGGGGACGTTATCACGCCGAGGCCGCCTCGGTCAAGCACCGAACGCGTCGTCACGCGTCCGCGACTGCCGGGTTCTCCAGCGCGCCGAGGCCTTTGATCTCGACGCGTACCCGCTCGCCCGGCTTGATCCAGCGCCGGGGCTTGCGTGACGTGCCGACGCCCGCCGGCGTGCCGGTGGCGACGATGTCGCCCGGTTCGAGCGTCATCACGGCGGATAGCTCGGCCACGAGCCGCGCGACGCCGAACACCATCTGGTCGGTCGACGAGTCCTGCAGCGACTCGCCGTCGATCGAACAGCGGATGCGCAAGCGCTGCGGGTCCGGAATCTCGTCGCGCGTGACGAGATACGGTCCGCACGGGCCGTGCGTGTCGAACACCTTGCCGAACGTCCACTGCGACGTGCGCGACTGATAGTCGCGCACGCTGACGTCGTTGAAGCACGTGTAGCCGGCGACGAAGTCGAGCGCGCTCTCTTCGGGTACGCGGCGCGCGCGCTTGCCGATCACGAACGCCAGCTCGGCTTCGTAATCGACGCGGTGCGACTCGCGCGGGATGACGATCGGTGCGCCGTCGCCGATCAGCGTGTTCGGCCACTTCGCGAAGATGGTCACGTACTCGGGCAATTCGAGGTTGACCTCAGCCGCGTGATCGCGATAGTTCAGGCCGACGCAGACGATCTTCGACGGGTTCGGAACCGGCGGCAGCAGCGTCACCGCGGCGCGCGGCTGCGCGTGCTTTTCACCGCCCGCGTTGAGCGCGGCACGAGCGCGCGCGAGCATGTCGTCACCGCCCGCGAGCAGCTCGAGCATGCTTGCCGGCAACGACGGATCCGCTGCTCGCAGATCGACGATATCGCCGTTTGCTTCGGCTCCCAAGCGGGCTTCGCCGTTACGGACGAAAGTGCAAAGTCTCAACGCGGCCTCCATGTTTGGGCCCTCGGAATCGGGGGTACCCAGGGTCGCGAGGGGCCTTCAGCAACACCCTACAGCATGCCCTCGGGAAACACGGCGCCGTCCGCACCGAACAGAGGTGGACGGCGCCGTTCTCTTTCCCGGCGCCGGTGCATCACATCCCGCTGGGCACGGCCTGCTCGAAGCTTTCGCGCCGCGCGGCGGCCCAGATGGCGGCGCGCACCTGGGAGGGCGGCGCCGTTTTGAGCACGAGTACGGCCTCGCCGTGCGCGCGCGACGCGAGCACGTCGAGCGTCGGCCGCAGCGCGACCGCGCAGACGGGGACTTTTCCCACGCGCGACCAGATGCGCCGGATCAGCGTCGCGCACGGTTCGCGCTGGCCGTCGACGTCGAGCACCACCACGTCGCACGCGCGCGACGGCAGCTCGTCCGGGGTTCCGGCGACGGCCGTCAGCTCGAGGTCGCCGCCGTTGACGATCGCTCCCCATGCGTCCCGAAAGATCGCTTGGGCCTCGACGACGCAGACGCGAATGGGTCCATCCTGCTCGTGCACGCTTCCACCTCCATGTGAAGTGCCTTCGAGCACAATACCCGCTCTAGCAGGCTTCCACTCGTATGTCCCACACGGCCCCGCCGTCGAGCACGACGCGCAGGTCGTGGACCAGCTCTTCTTCCGTCACCGACTTGGACACCACGCTCGCCGCGCCGGCGTCCCGGCACCGCTCGAGCCATCCGGCGCCGCGCTCGGCGGTGAGCACGATCGTGCGCACGGCGGGCGCCTCGCTGCGCAGCACGTCGAGCGCGTCCGCCACGTCGTACGGGCTGAAGTCGAGGTCGAGCAGCACGGCGTCGGGCGCGGCTGCGATGATCGCGTCGAGGTCGAGCGTGGACGCGGCGCCCGCGATGCGGCCTCCCGCTTCGCCGACCAGGCGCACGAGCTTCGGCCCGAACAGCGCCTGCGGTTCGACGACGTAGACGGTAGGCATTACCGCAGTCGTGTACCCGGCCGGGGAGGCGCACTCCGTCCCGCGGCCGTCACACCGGCGGGACGACCCGGCCGCGCTCCAGCCGCACGACCGGCGCTTGGAACGCCGCGACGTCGCTCTCGTCGTGCGTGACGAGAACGACCGGCACGTCCAGAGCGGCGAGGGTCGCGCGCACTTCGGCGCGCACGCGCACCCGCGTCGCGTCGTCGAGCGCGGCGAACGGCTCGTCGAGCAGCAGTGCGCGCGGCGTCCACGCAAGCGCGCGCGCGAGCGCGACGCGCTGGCGCTCGCCGCCGGACAGCGCGACCGGACGCGCTTGCGCGAGCGCGTCGAGCCCGAGCCGTTCGAGCCACGCGCGCGCCTGTGCGCGCCGCGAGTCGCGAGCAACGCCGCGCGCGGCCAAGCCGTACGCGACGTTGTCGAGCACGTTCAGATGCGGAAAGAGCGCGTACTCCTGAAACACGTACGCGACGTCGCGCCGGAACGCCGCCACCGACGCGCCGTCGTGATGGAGCACACGTCCGTCCAGTACGACGTTGCCCGCATCCGGGCGCACGAGCCCCGCGACGATGCGCAGCAGCGTCGACTTACCGGAACCGCTCGGGCCCGCGAGCACCGTAACGCCGCACGCGAACGCGACTTCGACGTCGAGCGTGAAGTCGCGCAGCGCCTTGCGCGCGGCGAGCTCGATCACGCCGCGCGCCGTTCGAGCACGCGCGCGGCCACGACGACCGCGAGCGCTGCGGTGACGAGCACGACGGCGAGCGCGGCCGCGAGATCGAGGTCGCCGCTCTCGAGACCGAGATACACCGCGAGCGGCAGCGTCTGCGTGACGCCTTGCAGATTGCCCGCGAACATGATCGTCGCGCCGAACTCGCCGAGCGCGCGCGCCCACGCGAGCACCGCGCCGCCGGCCAGCGCGGGAAGCGCGAGCGGAACGGTGACGCGCGCGAACGTGCGCAGCGGTCCCATCCCCAATGTCGCGGACGCGTCTTCGTACACGCGGTCCACCGACGCGAAGCCGGCGCGCGCGGCGCGCACGTAGAACGGCGCGCCCACGAACAGCTGCGCGAGCACGACTGCAAATGTGGTGAACGCGATCCGCAGGTGCAGCGCGTCGAGCACGGGCGCGGCCGCGCCGTATTTTCCGAACGCGAACAGCAAGGCGAGGCCCGCGACGGCGGGCGGCACGACGATCGGCAGATCAACGAGCGCGTCGACGACGCCGCGGCCCGGAAACCGTCCGCGCGCCAGCGCGTACGCGAGCGGCGTTCCGAGCGCGAGCGTCAGCGCGAGCGACGCGGCGGTGGTGATCAGCGAGATGCGCAGCGCCGCGAGCGCGGCGGGAGAAACGATCACCGCGGCGAAGCGCGCCGGCGTCAAGTGCGCGTACAGCGTCGCGAGCGGAATCGCGATGAACAGGACGAGGAGCGCCGCAGCGACCGCGACGGCGGCGCGGATCATTCCTCGAAGCCGCGCGCCTTCAGAAACGCCAGCCCCGCCGGCGAGGTGATGAACGTGACGAACGCGCGCGCGCCCTCGGCGTTGGGCGCGCTTTTCAACGCGGCGATCGGATACACGGCTTCGGGTGATGCGCCGGCCGCGAAGCGCAGCACGCGCACTTTTGCGGCGATCGGCGCGACGTCGGTCGCATAGACGACGCCGGCGTCGCCCTCGCCCAGCGATATCTTCGTCGCTACGGCCTTCACGTCGGTCTCTTCGCTGACGACGTTGGCCTGCGCCCGCGCCGCGAAATCGTCGCCGTACGCGCGGTCCTTCGCGAGGTTGGCGAACGTCTGCCGCGCGTACGCGCCGGCCGGCACGGACGCCGCTGCGAGCACCACCTTCACGCCCTTCTTGCCGAGATCGGCGACCGATGCGACGGCGTTGTCGTCCTTGGGCACGATGACGACGAGCCGGTTGCGCGCGAACGTGCGCGGCGCATCGGCGATGGCGGCGACGCGCGCCATCTGCGCGGCGTTCGCGGCGGCGAACACGTCGGCCGGCGCACCTTGCAGCAGTTGCGCCGCGAGCGCGTCGGAGCCGCCGAAGCTGAAGCGCACCGGATAGCCGGTCTGCTTGGTGAACGCGGGAGCCGCCGCTTCGAACGCTTCGTGCAGCGAGGCGGCCGCGTATACGGTCACGACGGGTTTGCCGGCAGCGGGCGAGGCCAGCGGAGCGAGCGCGAGCAGTCCGATCGAGGCGAGCACGCCGAACGCGCGGGAACGCAACATCGATCACACGGCTACGGCGCGCGCGAAAGGCGACCTCTCGCCGGGTACAGCGGTGACATGCCGCCGATCGCTCAAGAGCTCGTCGACCGCGCGCTGCAGACGCCGGGACTGGATGCCGCCGCCGACGCGTTGGCGGGCGCCGTGAACGGTGCGTACGACGCTGCCGGCCCGGCGAAGCAGCCGCTCAAGGACGCCCTCAACGGAACCTGGCTCGGCCACGCGCTGCATCCGGCGATCACCGACGTCCCGATCGGCGCGTGGACCGCGGCGCTCGTGCTCGACGCGCTCGGCGAGCGCCGCGGCGCCCGGATCGCGGTCGGAGTGGGCCTGCTCGGCGCGCTGGGCGCCGCGGCCACCGGCCTGACCGACTGGAGCGACACCTACGGCAAGCCGCGGCGCCTGGGGGTGGTTCACGCCGCGCTCAACGGCGCCGCGACGCTGCTCTACGGTGCGTCGTGGGTCGCGCGCCCGCGCGCGCACGGCCTTGGCGTGGCGATGTCGGTGCTCGGCTACGGAATCGCGTCGCTGTCAGCGCTCTACGGCGGGACGATCTCGCTCGATCTCCAGATCGGCGTGAACCACGCCAACGCGACCGAGCCGCCCGGCGAAGAAACCGACGTCGCGGCGCTCGACGACGTGCCCGACGGCGGCATGAAGCGCGTGGACGCGGCCGGTTATCCGGTTCTGCTGGTGCGCCACGGCGACCGTATCGATGCGATCGGCGCGGTGTGCGCGCACCAAGGCGGCCCGCTGGACGACGGGACGCTGGACGGGGACGTCGTGACCTGCCCCTGGCACGGGTCGCGGTTCTGCGTGCGGGATGGAGGTATCGTCAGCGGTCCGACGGCATACCCTCAACCCGCCTTTCGCGCGACCGTCGTCGGCGGACGCGTTCGAATAGCGGCCGAGCCCAAGTGAAAGAGGCCGCTATGCCGTCAACGCTTCTGGAGCGCGAGCAACTCGTCGCCGGCGTTGCCGAGCGCAGCCGCCTGCGGGTGGATGAGGACGAGAGCGGCTGGTCGCTGGTCGTGTCAGAGGCACGCGACGGTGCGCGGCTGCGCCGGACGTTCCGCAACTACCTCGAGCACTACGGCCACCCGGCGAGCGACTTCAACGCCGCCGAAGCCGTCTACGGCGAGCTGGTGAGCAACTGCGTGAAGCACGCTCCGGGCGAGATCCGAATCGAATTCCGCTGGTCCGACTCGACGCTGGCCGTGACCGACGCGGTGGAACGCCTGCGCTCGTGGCCGTTCTCTCCCGACGACACGAGCGCCGAGTCGACACACCACGCCTACGCGTTGATCAGCGCCTTCACGGACCGCATCCACGTAACACGCGACCCGGAGCGCGGCACGCGCGCCAGCGTGGTGCTCCCGGTGATGCCCGCCAAGGAGTAGCCTCAGCGCCGGCGGCGCGATATGGATCGCCGCCGCTGCACGATGCTCCCTTCTACTACGACGCCGACATTGGCCGCGAAGCCCCGCGGCTGATGGATCATCACCGAGCTTCCAAACAGAAGCCGGTCTGGAATCACGACCAAATTCTTGGAACCCGGGTGCTGAGCGGAAGGAACGATGAGCGCTTCGATTCCCGCTTCACGCGCCGCAGCGCCGAGCACATGCGTCGTGGGCACCCGGCCCAGCGCGACAATCAGACGCCACGGCGTGATGAGCTCATCGAACGAAACCCCGAGCACGGCACATACGGCGTCGTCGCTGAGATCGACCACGCGCTGGAGCCGGACATCCACGGTGAAGATGATCTTTGGAGCGTCGGGTACCGCGACGGGAAAGCCCGCGTCGTCACGGAGCATCCGGACCTCGCGCAACGTGTTGTCGGGACGGTCCGCGAGGTAGAGCGCCTCGAAGTCGCCTTGCGCATTGTAGCGCCCGCCGCCCTTGATCGAACCGATCGCTGAGAGCGGCAGGTCGACGAACTCTAGCGGAATCAAACGAAAATAAGACCCCCGGTGCGGTACGCCGGGGGTCTTGCGCTTGAAGACCGATTCGAACGTCACTCAATCGGGTTGGTGCGTCACGATCCCCCGAATTAGTCCGACGACGGCGGAACGGCCGTTGCTCTCATAGCGGAGCACGTCGGCCGGCGTGCGCTGGGCGAACTGCGAGTTCGGCGTCTTGAGCCACGCGCGGGCAAATTTCATACCACCCAGACTCTGGGCGAGCGCATTGATCGCGTCGACGAGTTCGAGCGCCGCCGGCTGCAGGCTGGCGGCCGTGGGGTGCTCGTTCACCCAACGCGATGAACGCCCGAGCGCCGGCGCCAACGCCGGTACCGAAAGGTCCAGCTCGGCCGAAAGCCGCTTGACGTCGACGCGGCCGAGATCCGTCAAAACCGTCCCAAGCGGGGCAAGCGAAGTGAGAGCCATCCCGGTTCTCTTCTCCAGATGTTCCGAAATCCCGCTCGATCTACGCTCATAAGCCGCTCATGACCCGCCGACCGTAGGCGCTTCGCTACGCTCTTCGCGCCCAGCTTTACAGCAGCGAGACCGTCCTGCCTCGAAGTGCGTGGCGTGCGCCCAGCGCGTTTGCGAGCATCGCGGGGATTGCGGCCAAGCCGGCCAGCGCGCCGGCTGCGATCGCGGGCGGTTGTTCGAATGCGATACCGGCGGTGATGCCGAGCACCGCCAGTTGCGCGAGCGCGAACGTGGTCCACGTCAGGCGTGCGTCGAGCACTTCCCATGGGCGCGTCTCGTCTTCGTCACCGCGTATCAGCGTCGTGAGAACACGCACGCCGAGGTGGTGCATGTGCGCGTTGACCATCTGCCCCACCCAGCCAGCGAGCGCCGCGACGACCGCGGTTGCGGCGAGGGGCGCGCCCCAAGCCGCCGCCGTCGCGCACGCCGCCGCGACGACCAGCCAGGTGACCGACGCGACGACGAAGGCGCGCACCGGCGGATGCGGCGCCGTCGCGCGGCGCGCGATGTCGAGCGCGTCGGCGGCGTAAGCGAAGGCGCCGAGCGCCGCGAGCGTGACGCCCGCGCGCAGCAGTGCCGGCGAGAACGGCGCGCCGGCCGCGCCGAGCACGCACCCGAGCACCAGCGCGCCGCCCGAGAGCACGTGGATGCGCGTCGAGCGCGAGCGCGCGCCGAGCATCGGGCGAAACGTCTGCGCCGAGACGCCCGTGATCAGCACCGTCAGCCATGCGCCGATCCCGAGCAGCGCGTGCGACGGTGCGACGGCGAACGCGCGCGCGGCGCCGGCCGCGAGGCTGCCCGTGCCGGCAGCAGCCATCGCGCCCGCGAGCGCGCCGCCGAGCAGCGCCGTGGCTGCCAGCATGAGCAGCGTCACGGAAAGCGCGCGGGCGATCGCAGCCGACGTGCGGTCGGGCGCGGGCTGCGCCAGGGTTATCAGCGCGACGCTCACGTACGCGAGCACCGCCGCGACCAGCAGCACCGCTGCCGCCGCCAACGCGGCCGTCGCGTTCAGCGCGAACGAGACGACCAGCGCGGACGCACCGACGAGCACGGCGGCGACCGCAGCACGAGCGATGCGTTCGCCGCGCCACGGCAGGTCGGTGAACGCCGGCACGACGTGCAGCAGCACCGACAACGCGACGAGCGTCAGCCAGCCGAGCGCGACCGCGTGCACCCACGCGAGCGCGATCCCGCTCGACGGCGACGCGGCGTACGCGAGCGCGAGAATCCACGCGACGGCCTGGAACACGATCCCCGCGGCGAGCGGAAGCGGCGGAATCCAGTGTCTCATCGAGCCGGCCGCGCGTTATCGCGAAGGTGGTTGCGCTTGGTGCTCGCCGGCGGTGCGGATCGCGTTGAGCGCCGACAGGCGCAGCTCCAGCTCGTCTACGACGATCTCCGATAAGCGCTGCAATACGTCTGCTTGGCGTGGTGAGAACATGCGCGGCTCGCGGTCGATGATGCACAGCGTGCCGAGGCGATGTCCGGTTGCCGTGCGCAGCGGCGCCGCGGCGTAGAACTGCAGGCCGAACTTTCCCGCGACGAGCGGGTTCGCGAGCGTGCGCGGGTCGGTGCGCGCCTCTTCCACGATGTACGGCTGGTCCTGCAGCACCGCGGACGCGCACAAGCCCGGGTCGCGGTCGATCTGATCGACGCCGTCGAGGCCGTGCTTCGATTTGAACCAGATGCGCTCGTGGTCGACGATCGTCACAAGCGCGATCGGAACGTCGAAGATCTCGGCGGCGAGCGCCGTGATTCGGTCGAACGAGCCGTCGGGCGGCGTGTCGAGAACGTCGTAGCGGCGGATCGCTTCGAGGCGTGCGCTTTCGTCGGTGATTGCAGTCATGATGGTCGGTTCTTTCGTCAAGTGAGCAGGATGCGCGCGTGGCTCCCGCCGCCGGGACGGCGCTCCACGGAGAAGTCGGAGACGAGTTGCGAGATGAGGAACAAGCCACGGCCGAACTCGCTGTAGAGATCGGACGGCAAGCGCGGGCTGAACTGGAATCCCGGACCTTTGTCGAGCACGTGCAGAACGAGGTTGGCGTCTTGCCGCACGAGGATCATCTCGACCGTGCCGGGTGCGTAGCGGAGTGCGTTCCCGAGCAGCTCCGCGAACGCGAGCTCTGCGTCGTGCATGCGCGTCGCGCATATCTGCGCGTCCTCGAGCTCGGCGCGCAACTGGTCGCGGACGCGGCGCGCGACGTCGGGCCAGCGCGGGTCGAACCGCCAGCGGCGCGCGGGCGGCGTGTGCTGCACCGACACGGCCAGCACCGCGACATCGTCGCGCGAATGTCCGCGCAGAACGGCGTCGTGGATACGCCGCGCGACGCCGGCGCCGCTCTCGACGTCGCGCACCGCTGCTTCCAGACGTGCTTCACCTTCGAACACGTCTTTGGTCGATTCGGTGAGCCCGTCGGTGTACAACACGAACAGCGAGCCCACCGGGAGCGTGACGTGGTGAACGTCGATGTGCTGCTGCAGCCCGAGTCCGAGCGGCGCGTTGTGACCGGCAGGCTGTTGCAGGGAGCCGTCGGCAAGACGCAGCAGCGGCGGCGGATGACCCGCGTTCGCGTACGAGCAGATCTGCGTCACGGGATCGAGCACGCCGACGAACGCCGTCACGAAGCGGTCCGGAAACTGGCTGCGCAGCGTACCGTCCGCGGCGTACAGCATCATGGCGGGATCGGGATTCACCTGCGCGACGCCGCGAATCGTCTGGCGCACGTTGAGCATCGTCACGGCGGCGCTCAAGCCGGAGCCCACGACGTCTCCGATCGACACGACTACACGGCCGTCACCCAGCGGGAAAGCGTCGTACCAGTCGCCGCCCACGAGCGCATCGAGGCGGCCTGCGCGATACATCGCGTCGAAACGATAGCCGGCGATCGCCGGCATCTCCGAGACGAGCGCCGCGTTCTCGAACGTCAGCGCGACGTTGCGCTCGCGCTCGAAGCGGCGCGCGTTGTCGAGCGCAAGCGCGCAGCGCGCAGCGATCGTGCGCAGCAGCGCTTCGCCGCGCGGCGTTCCCTCATCAGGGACCAGCAGCAGTAACAGCCCGAAGTCCTTGCCGTCTCGTTCGAGCGGAAATTCCTCGACGCGATGTCCCGGTGCGGCTGCGAACGGCGCGTCGTGACGTTCGAGACGGCGACCGACCGCAGCGGACGACACGCCGGCACGATCGCGCGCGCGATGAGCGGTCGCCGCGATGCGAAGCTCGTCGCGGTCGTCCAGCAGCGCGACGAGCGCGGCGTGCGCGTACGCGGGAACGAACACGTCGACCACGCTGCGCACCGTGCGCGCGAGCTCCGGTGCATCGAACACGGTCCGCGACGCTTCGTCGACCAAGCGCCAATCGCTCGGTTCGATCGGCGTGACGCCGTGCGGCGAAAGCTGCGCCGTCAACGCATCAACTACGCGCTGCCCCAACGGCGGCGCTCGACCAGCGACATTCGGCCCCTCTCCCGGCGCGGCGTAGCGCGCTCCCGTGTGCGCGTTCCCCGTCGCGTCTTTTCCAAAACGCCCGCGCGTCAGACGCTCGTAGCAAACGCGGGCCGGCGCGCGTGGAACGTTGCGGTGACGCGCGTGCCGCCGTTCGCGGCCGGCTCGATGCTCAGTCCGTCCGCGACCGAACGCACCAGCGTGAGACCGCGGCCGCTCTCGGCGTACGGATCGAGCGCGTGCTCGTCGGCGGTGAACCCGCGGCCGTTGTCTTCCACCACGAGGATGACCGTTTCACCGGCGGCGTCGGCAGACGCGAGCACGCGCACCGGTCCGGGCGCATGGCGCACCGCGTTCGCGATCAGCTCTCCGAACGCGAGCTCGCTGGCGAAGCGCGCGTCGTCGCGGTGCGTCCAGTGGGCGACCAGCTCGCCGACTTCGCGCCGGATCAGCGCGCCCGTGCGGCTGTCGGTGCTCTTGAAACGCCACTCGTGCTCCTCGCCGGGAAGCTCCGCGGCGAACCGCTCGATCGTGACGGTGAGGATCGCGATGTCGTCGGTCGGCTCGTCGTCCCCGAGCACTTCTTTCATGAGCGCGCCGGCGAGGTGGTCGATGTCCTCGCGTGCGAGCGTGCGAATCGCCGCCTCGATGCGCCGCTCCGCCTGATCGAGATCGCGCGCGAACTCCATCAAACCGTCGGTGAAGAGCACCAGCGTGCACGGCGCGTGCAGGCGCAGCGCGAAGTCGACGCCTTCGTCGTCGCGCAACCCGATCGGCAATCCGGCCGCGGGCAAACGGCGCAGTTCGACGCCGTCGTCAACCAGCGGCGGCGGGTGCCCGGCCGTCGCGTACGCGAAGCGTCCGGTTTCGCGGTCGAGCACGCCGAAAACCGCGGTGACGAACACGGTGCGGCCGCTGGCGATGAGCAGCCGGTTCGCGCGGTCGAGAATCGCCGCGGGATCCGCGGACTCGAACGACGCCGCGCGCAGCGACTGGCGAATCTCGCCCATGATGACGGCGGCTTCGAGGCCGTGGCCGGTGACGTCGCCGATCGTCAGCGCGACCCGGCCGTCGGGGAGCTCGAACGCGTCGTAGAAATCACCGCCCACGCGCTGCGACTCCGACGCGGCGGAGTACGACGCGGAGAACTTGATGTCGGGCAGCAGCGGCAACTGCGCGGGCAGCATCGCGCGCTGCAGCGCGTCCGCCGTCGTGCGCTCGCGCTCGTACAAGCGCGCGTGCTCGAGCGAGAGCGCGGCGCGGCGCGCGAACTCGCGCACGAGCGCGACGTCGTCGATGTCGTACGCGCGCCCGCTCGTGCGCACGAGCGCGAGCGCGCCGATCGTCACGTCACCGTTCACCAGCGGTACGATCATCGCCGCGCCCGCCGGTAGATCGCGCACCCACGGATCGGGGAAACGGTCGGGCTGGTCGAGGACGAGCGGATCGCCGCCTTCGACCACGCGCGTCACGGCTTCGTGCAGCGCCGGCTGAAGCGGCGCGCCGATCCAGCGGCGCGTGTCGAGCTCGTCGGCGATGTCGGTGCTGCCCAGGCCCGTGAGGATGAAACGGCCGTTGTCGTCGAGCAGCGACACCCACGTGCGCTCGGCCAGGCGCGGGATCAGCAGGCTCTTCATCGCGGCGACGGTCGCGGTGACGTCGAGCGACGCGCCGAGCCGCTCGCCCGCGCGCGAGAGAAACGCTTCGCGCTCCTCGAGCCGCTTCTGCGAATCGACGTCCGTGCAGGTTCCGATCCACGCGAGGATCTCGCCGCGCGCCCCGCGCGCGGGCACCGCGTTCACCAGATACCAGCGATAGCGGCCGGTGGCGCCTTCGCGCAGCCGGTACTCCGCCGCGAACGGGTCGCCGGTGCGCAGGCTGTGCCGCCAACGGTCGAGGATCGCGATCTCCTGATCGGGATGGATCGCGGCGCGCCAGCCGCCGTCGCGCGTCGCGTTGAGATCGTAACCGGTGTACGCCACCCAGCGGTCGTTGACGTACTCGATCTCGCCGGCCGTGTTGGTCGTCCAGATCAGTTGCGGCACGACGTTCGCGAGCGACGCGTAGCGCGCTTCGCCGACCGCGAGCGCTTCGGCGGTGGAGCGGCTGCGCGCGGCGAGCCGCAGCATCAGCTCGTTGATCTTCACGATGAACACGGCGAGCACGACGATCGCACCGGCCAGCTCTTCGACGCGTCCCGCGTACCAGCCGAACGCGTAGCGTCCCGATGACAGCTCGGCACCGCTCACGAGCGCGACGAACCGCGCGACGAGCACGACGCCCAGCCACACTTCGGTGACGGTGCGCAGGCCGTCGGACACGACGAACATCGCCAGCAGCATCTCGGCCGTCGCGATCGGCACGACGATGCGCGTCCACGCCGCGGTGTACGTGTTGCCGTGCGTCGCTTCGGGGAGCAGCGACTGTCCCAGCGTGGCGAACAGCCCGAACACGATGATGAAGCCGAGCGTCGCGAACGCGAGCGCGCGAACGCCGTCGCGCGAAAGGTGCCAGCCGCGGCGTGACGCGAGGCCCTCGCCGATCAGCAGCGCGCCGAAGCCGAGCTGCGAGATCATGTAGAACCACGACGCGGTCTGCGGGCCGGCCCCGACCGCGCCGCGCGCGCTGAAGACTCCGGGGAACGTGAGCAGATACAGCGTGGTCGTGATCGCGGCGTACGCGTACGCGATCGCGAGCAGCGCCAGCTTGAGGTCGCGCTCGATACGGTACTGGACGTAGAGCAGCACCGTGGTGACCACGAACGCCACCACGCTGGCGCCCACGACCGTCGGCACGAACGCCGGCACTTCGCCGATCTTCAGGCGCGCGAAGGGCACCGACGCGATGAACACAACCAGGAGCACCGCGGCGCTCGCGAACGCCCAGCGGCGGTCGCCCGGGGTGGCCGGCGCCGTCGCGATGTTCTCGATCGCGCGGGTCTCGAGCAGCCTCACGCCGCCACCGCGGGTTCTCGGCTCACGTGAACCGGCAAGGACCCGGCCGCGGGACGCAGTTTCGCACCGCAGTCTCTTACGACGGCGGGCCGCGGCGCACTGCCGCCGAGGCGAGCAAGACGCGGGCCCAGGGGCGGTTCGGCTGTCTTCAGTGGACGGTGGGGCGGTTGACGAAGCCGTCGACGGCTTCCGCCACCGCCTCGTCCGTGATCTCGGTGAGCCCGGCCGCGACGTTCTGCCCCTTGTGGACTTTGTTCGCGGTGGTGTACGTCTTCCAGCGGACCATGCCCGTGCAGTCGATCAGGTAGAGCCGCAGCGACGCGCGGATCGGCGAGCGGTCGAACATGCCCGATGACGACACGACGCCGCCGACGATCGGGATGAAGCCCGTGAGGTTGCGTTCCTTGGACTGCTCGAAGCGCAGCTGCGAAACGAGGACACCGTCCGCGTTGTAAGAGCCGCACATCTGGCGCGCGGTGCCGACGGCTTCGATCGCGTCGATCGGCACCGAGAGCGCGGTGCGGATCTGCTTGTTCGCGAGATCGACCGTGAGCTGCTGGGTGGCGTGCTTGAGCACCGGATCGGTGTCGCCGGGATCGCCGAACGGGACGACGACGTAGAGCGGACCGGTCGACTGCTCGACCGCGTCGGCCGAGGCAAGCGGCGTGAGCGTGACGGCGAGCGCGAGCGCGATGCGGCGAACGAGCATGGTGCGGGAAACGTTCGGGCCGGGGTCAGGCGTTCCCGGGCGCGAAGCGAGCCGGTGTTTTCTTCGTGCGAGGATGGAGCATGCCACCAAGCCAGGACGAATCCGGGGCGCTCGCGCCCGTCCAGCCGGCTCAGACGTTGCCCGTGGGGTTCGCCTCGGCGCCGCCCGCGGAGCTGTCCGGCATGCTGCTGCCGACCGAGTCGGTGACGTTCGCGACCTCGCCGCATCCCGTCGTGTTCGTGCGGCCGGTGCTTCATATGATCGCGATCGGCATCGTGCTCGCGGTGGTGCTCGCGTGGCAGACGCATCCGGTAGTGCGCGGGCACCACGTCAGCGTGCCGCTCGTCGCGGGTGCCGCGCGCAGCGCGGTGCTCGTCGTCGGCGCGCTCTTGCTTCTGCGCGAGATCGTGTCCCTGGTGGGGCGGCTGTTCCATTTTCTCGCGTACCGCGTCGTCACGACGAACCGCCGCGTGTTCGTCGTGCAAGGATTGTTCGGCCGGCGCGTGACCCCGCTCGGCAATACCGCGCTCGCGTCGGCGACGATGTCGCAGGGGCTGCTGGGGCGGATGCTCGGCTACGGCGACGTCATGATGAGCTCCGGACCGATTCGCACCGTGCGCGATCCCGTTCGGCTCTATCGCGAGGTCGAAGCGGTCGCGCAAGGCGTGGTCGGCGACACCTGGGTGCAGCCGGTTCGCCAGACGATCATTCCGTAGCAGGAGCCCGTTGTTCGCATCTGCTAGCAGATTCGGACATGCATCGCTTCGCCCGCGTGGCGGCCGCCCTTTGCACGGCCGTCTTCGTCGTACTTCCGTCGCTCGGCTTCGCGCAGCAGACCGCGCCCTCGCGCGCGCCGTCACCCGGACCCACGCCGGGGCCGGGCGCTATCTCGGTGCCGTTCGCCGATCCGTATCCGTCGACGTACGTGCCGTTCGCGTCGCGCGCGACGCTGATTCGCAACGCGACGATCCTCACCGCGGCCGGTGCGGCGATTCGCAACGGGTCGATCTTGCTGCGCGACGGGAAGATCGTCGCCGTGGGCGCGAACGTCGCGGCGCCCGCCGATGCGGTGGTGACGATCGACGCGCGCGGCAAGTACGTGACGCCCGGGATCATCGACATCCACACGCACATGGGCGACTATCCGGCGCCCGGTGTGGGCGCGCATTCCGACGGCAACGAAGCGACGAACCCGAACACCGCGAACGTGTGGGCCGAGCACTCGGTGTGGCCGCAGGATCCGCAGTTTCCGCGTGCGCTCGCGGGCGGCGTCACCACGGTGCAGGTGCTGCCGGGTTCCGCGAATCTCATCGGCGGGCGCAGCGCGATCCTCAAAGTGGTGCCGGCGCGCACGGTGCAGGCGATGAAGTTTCCCGGCGCGCGCTACGGCCTGAAAATGGCGTGCGGCGAGAACCCCAAGCGCGTGTACGCAACGCGCGGTCCGTCGACGCGCATGGGCAACATGGCCGGTTATCGCGCGGCGTGGATCGCGGCGGAAGCGTACAAACGGCGGTGGGACGCGTGGAACGCGAGCCGCAAAGGCGATCCGCCCGCGCGCGACCTCGGCATGGAGAGCATGGCCGAAGCGCTGCGCGGCGACATCTACGTGCACATGCACTGCTACCGCGCGGACGAGATGGCGCAGGTGATCGACATGTCGCACGAGTTCGGCTACAAGGTGCGCGTGTTCCATCACGCGATCGAAGCGTACAAGATCGCGGACCTGCTCGCGAAGGAAGGCATCGGCGCGACGATGTGGGCCGACTGGGGCGGCTTCAAGATGGAAGCGCTCGACAGCGTGCGCGCGAACATCGGGCTGGTCGACGCGGCGGGCGCGACGGCGACGATTCACAGCGACGACCCGTCGGGCGGGCAGCGCCTCAACCAGGAAGTCGCCAAAGCGATGTACGCCGCGAAGCGCATCGGGCTGCCGGTGACGGAGGACGTTGCCGTGAAGTGGATGACGATCAACGCGGCGCGCGCGCTCGGGCTGGACGATCGCATCGGCTCGCTGGAGGTCGGGAAGAACGCGGACGTCGTGCTGTGGGACGGCGATCCGTTCAGCGTGTACTCGCACGCGGAGAAGACGTGGATCGACGGCGCGCTGCTGTACGACCGCGACGATCCGCAGCAGAACTGGAAGACGGACTTCGAGCTGGGCTACGTTCGGTCCGCGGTGCGCAAGTGAACGCGCGGGTCATCGTGATCGCCGCGGCGGTGGCGGTGCTCGGAACGAGTGCTCTAGCGCGCGCGGAGACCGTGGCGATCACGGGTGGTACGGTGTATCCGGTCAGCGGGCCGAAGATCGCCGGCGGAACGGTCGTGATTCGGGACGGGCGGATCCTGGCGGTCGGCGCCAATGCGGCGATTCCGGCGGGTGCGCGGCGCATCGACGCGCGCGGGAAGATCGTCACGCCGGGGTTCATCAACGCGCAGACACAGCTCGGGCTCGTGGAAGTTGGCGGCGAGCGCGCGACGCGCAACACGAGCGCGCGCGGTTTGGTGAACGCGGACTTCCGCCCGTGGGAAGGCTTCTTCTCCGCGTCGGCCTACATCGCGTCGACGCGCGAGGACGGCATCACGACGGTCGGTATCTTTCCGACCGGCGGGCTCGTGTCGGGACAAGCCGCCGCGATAGACCTCGCCGACGGTACGGCCGCGGAGATGCTGCGCAAAGCGCCGGTCGGCGTCGTCGCGACGATCATCACCGGCCCGCGGTTCACGAGCGATGTCGACGAAACTGCAGGTGCGCCGAGCGATACAGCGGGCGGCGCGGAGTCCGCCCAGCCGCCCGCATCGCGCGCCGACGCGCTCGCCGCGCTGCGCGAGCTGCTCGCGGACGCGCGGTTCTACGCGACCCGCCGGTCGAAGTTCGACGCCGGGACGCTGCGCGGGCTGTCCGCGTCGCGGCGCGCGCTCGACGCGCTGCTGCCCGTCGTGCAGGGCCGCGAGCCGCTGATCGTGAGCGCCGACCGGCTGGACGACATCGACGCGATGGTGCGATTCGCGCGCAGCGAGCGCATCCGGCTCGTTATCGCCGGCGGCGCGGAGGCGTGGAAGATCGCGCCGCGGCTCGCGGCCGCGCACGTCGCGGTGCTGACGGGCGCGATGAACAACATTCCCGAGACGTTCGACACGCTGGGCCAGCGGCAAGAGAACGCGGCGCTGCTGCGGCGGGCGGGCGTGGAGATCGCGCTCACCGGCAACGCGGGCGGCGGAGCGGACGAGGAAACGTTCAACGTGCGCAACGTGAAGTACGAAGCGGGCAACGCGGTGGCGTACGGGATGTCGCACGACGACGCCCTGCGCGCGGTGACGCTCGGGCCCGCGACGATTCTCGGCATCGCCGACCATGTCGGTTCGCTCGCGCCCGGCAAGGACGCGAACGTGGTGGTGTGGAGCGGCGACCCATTCGAGTTCTCGACGAACGTGGAGCACGTGTTCGTGCGGGGCCGCGAGTACCACGATCGCTCGCGACAGGACCAGCTAATCGAACGATATCGGCACTTGACACGAACGAATAATCAGACGGGAGCAATTTGAAGAAGCGTTCGCGTGCCCGACGGCAAAGGTGAGCCGCATGCGAACGAATGAGACCAACACGAGCAGACTCTGGACCGGACGCGTGATCAGTGCGCTCTGCGTGCTCTTTCTGCTGTTCGACAGCGTCATCCACATCCTGAACATCGCACCGGTGGTGCAGGCGTTCGCGAAGCTCGGGTATTCCGACAGTCTCGCCGCACCGCTCGGCGTGCTCGAGCTGATCTGCATCGTGCTGTACGTCATACCGCGGACGTCAGTGTTCGGCGCGATCTTGCTGACCGGCTATCTCGGCGGCGCCACGGCGTCCAACCTGCGCATCGGCGATCCGTTCTTGTTCTCGGTCTTCATCGGCGTGCTGGTGTGGACTGGTCTCGCGCTGCAGCACGACCGGTTGCGCAGCCTGCTGACGAACGGACCGAGCTGAGCCAACACACGATCACCTATCCGCGGAGGGCATGACATGGCGCGAATTCCGGGCGTCGATCCGAAGGACGCGGACCCGTACGCGCAACGGGTGTTCGAGGTACAGACCGCGCGCTGGGGCGCCCCGCTGCTGCCGTACCCCATCTACGCGCGGCGGCCGACGATCCTGCGCGCGGTGCGCGGGATGTGGGCCGGCATCGAAGGCTCGGGGTTGATCGAGGGCACGCTGCAGACGCTGCTGAACCGGCGCGTCGCGCGCTTGAACGGCTGCGAGTTTTGAAGCGACATCAACGCTGCGGTCGGCAGCGGCCTGGGACTCTCGGACGAGAAGCTGCTCGCGCTCGACACCTACGCGGATAGCCCGCTGTTCGACGAGCGCGAAAAGACCGCGCTGGCATACGCGGACGCGATCACGCTGTCGGACCGCGACGTGGACGACGACCTGTTCGCGCAGGTACGGCGCTTCTTCGACGAAGAGCAAACGGTAGAGCTAACGGAAATCATCGCCTGGGAAAACGCATCGAGCAAGTTCAACCGCGCGATGCGCATCCCGTCGCAAGGACTGTGGAAGCGCAATTCAACGAGCGATTAGGGTGCGATCGGGAAAGCGCTCACGTGGTCGGATCTTCATGTGCTGAGAGACTGCGTAATCGCCTGATCGGCTGATCGCGAATTCACGTAAAACGCACGCGAACCGCATTGATACGAACTCCAGCCGATGAGGATTGCGGCAGATCGACGTACCTCCGAAATAAAGAAACCCGGCGACGTTTTTGGCGGCACCGGGGATGGTGTGCACAGCTTAGCATAGAGTGTCCAACCCATCTACTGTTCCATCGTCCAAACGGCGATTGTCTCAGAAGTCGGCCGTTTGGGATACGCGTGACCTCTGGCTGCGCGGTCGACGCGCGGTCGGTCGTGCGGGACGGCGCGCACGGCGGTCGAAGCCTGGATACGCCGTTCAAGGGGGCCGTCATGATGTCCGTGTTGGTTGCAGCGTTCGTGCTTGGGGTCGTTGCTGGGTTGCGGACCTTCATTCCGCCTGCTGCGCTCTATTTGGCTCGTGGTGGTGTCGCGGGGTATATTCTCGCGCTCGTTGCGCTTGGGGAGCTTTGGGGTGACATGCAGCCCAACGTTCCGCCGCGCACCTTTCCGCCCGCGCTGATCGCTCGCATCGTCAGTGGCGGGTTCGTCGGTTGGATGCTGTGCGCTTATCGCGGCGCTTCGCCCGTCGGCGGCGCCGTCGCCGGCGTCGTTGGGGCGCTCATCGGGACGTACGGCGGGAAATCGGTGCGGTTGGCGCTGATCGGGCGCGTCGGTGCGGTTCCCGCTGCGCTCATCGAGGACGCGGTTGCGATCGTGCTGGCTGCCGTTTGCGTGATCGCCGTCAGCCCCCGGTGACGACCGGGATCACCGAGCACGTCTTTCGCAGCGCGCGGCACGAGACGCTCTATTTGGAATGCGGGCCGGCGGACGGGCCGCTGATGATCTTCGTGCACGGGTGGCCCGCGCTGTCGATCATGTGGCGCGAGCAGCTCGCGCATTTCGGCGCGCTCGGGTATCGGTGCGTCGCGCCCGACATGCGCGGTTACGGGCGGTCGAGCGTGCCGCCGCGTCCGGAGGACTACGCGCTCGAGAACATCGTCGCGGACATGGTGGAGCTCGTGCGCTGGCTCGGGGCGCAGGACGCGATTTGGATCGGGCACGATTGGGGCGGGGCGGTCGTCTGGGCGGTCGCCAGTCATCATCCCGAGCTGTGCCGCGGCGTGGTGGGATTGTGCGTGCCGTATTTCGCCGCGGGGTTCGCGCCGGCGACCGTGATACCGCTCGTCGATCGCACCGTCTATCCCGCGGAGAAGTATCCGGCCGGGCAGTGGGATTACCAGCTTTTCTACGAGCAGCATCTGGACGAGGCGACGGCAGCATTCGAGGCCGACGTGCCGGCGACGTTCAAGGCGCTGTATCGCTGTGCGAGCGCGATAGAGAAAGGCAAGCCCGCGCCGACGGCGCGCATCAGCCGTGACGGCGGCTGGTTCGGCGGCGCCGGTCGCGCGCCTGACGTGCCGCGCGATCCGACGGTGCTCTCCGAAGACGATCTGGAGCGCTACGTTGCCGCGTTCACTGCAACGCGTTTTTTCGGCCCGGACGCGTGGTACGTGAATCCCGATGCGAACTTGCGCTACGGTGCGCAGGCGCGGGACGGCGGCGTGCTGCGCATGCCCGTGCTGTTCTTGCACGCGGCGTACGATACGATTTGCGAGACCGTCAACTCTCGTTTGGCGGAGCCGATGCGGCGCGATTGCACGCATCTCACCGAGCGCGTGCTCGACACCGGGCACTGGATCGTGCAGGAGCAGCCGGCAGAGGTGAACGCGGCGATCGCTGAATGGCTGCACGGCGAACCCGTACTGCAAGCAGCTCGGGCGGCGGAGTCGGTGCGCCCGTGAGACGGCGCGCGCTCACCGCGATGGCGGTCTATTATGCGATCACCGGCGTGTGGCCGATCGTGCACATGCGTTCGTTCGAAGCGATCACCGGGCCGAAGACCGACAAATGGCTGGTGAACACGGTCGGCGCGCTCGCGCTCGCCAACGGCGTCGCGCTGGCGTTCGGGGCGCGGCGCGAAACGATTGCGCCCGAGACGATCGCGCTCGCCGTGTGCAGCGCCACGGCGTTCGCCGCCGTCGATCTCGTGTACGTGTCGCGCGGCACGATCCGGCCCGTGTATCTCGCCGATGCGGCGATCGAGCTGGCGCTCGCGGCCGCGATCGTCGCGGGCGAATAACGCGCGGCGACCAGCCGCTAAGCCGACTGCGCCGGCGATTCCGCGGGCGGCGGTACGGGGCGGCCGAGATCGCGGAGTACGACCGCGTTCGGAAGCTCCGCCAGCGCTGCGCCGGGAAGCGAGATCTTCGAGCGGCGCACGCCGCTGCCGATCACGACGCGGTCCGCTGCGACGACCGCTTCGTCGATCAGCACCGGCCAATCGGCCGGCAGACCGATCGGCGTGATGCCGCCGAACTCCATCTCCGACGCGGCCGTCGCGGCGTCCATCGGCGCGAACGAGATCTTGCTCGCGCCGAGGTGCTTCTTCGCGAGGCCGTTGACGTCGGCGCGCGTCGTCGCGAGCACGAGACACGCCGCGAACCAGCTGCGTCCTTCACGCCGCGCCGCGAGGATCACGCAGTTCGCGGAGCGGTCCATGCGCACGCCGTACCGCTCGCAGAACGCCTGCGTGTCGGCGAGGCTCGGGTCGATCTCCGCCACCCACAGCGCGTCCGCCGGGATCGGGCCGTGCCACGCCGCGACCGCGGCGGCGACCGAAGGCGCGACCAAGTCGGAGCGGTCGCGCACCGGTTGCGCGGGTTGCGTGCCGATCGTCACACGGGCTGCAGAAATAAGGCTCGTTCGGCGTTGCGGCGCGTGACGAGTCCCGGCAGCGGTCCGTTGCCGCCGTTCACCCACCGCAAGAACTGATCCGCGGCCGCTTGTCGGTCACCCTGATTGAGCAGGTGCAGCAACGTCGACGTGTCGAGCTGCGGTCCGCCGACGTTGAACGTGAAGCTGACCAGCGCGGAGAACTCGTTGTCGTTCAGCGGCACCGTCACCGCGGCGGAGACGTCGCTTTGCGCGCCGGCGAGATCGCTCAGAAGCGCGGCTTCGGCTTGCGCTTGCGTGAACACGACGCCCGGGAACACGTCGGAGCCGGTATGGCCGTAGCCGATCGTCCACGGATCTCCGCCGGTACCCGGGTCCGGGTACGCGCGAACCGACGTGCTCCCGGGAATGAGCCGCGCGTATCCTTCGGACTCCTTGACGATCTCGAGCCCGGCTTGATTGATTTTGCGCGTTCCCGACGTCTGCGCCGCCTGCAGCGCGCTGTTGATCTGTTCTGCGTAGAACGACGCCGTTTGCGCGCCGATGACGCCGGCGAGCGCGCCGGAGTTGCCGAGCTGGTGCGCGTCCTTGAACGCGTTCACCCCGGCGTTCGTCAAGTCGATGCCGAGCGTGCCGGCCAGCGCGACGAACGCGTCCAGCGTTTGCGGCCCGATGATTCCGGGGCCCGACAGCTTCAGGGCGGTCTTGATCTGGTTGAGGTCGTCGACCGAAAGATGCGACAGAATCGCCAGTCCGTTCTGCTGCTCCTCGTCGAGGCGGGACGTATTGATGTTCTGAACCGTCGGAGAGCTCATGCTGCAAACCCCTCATGCGTGCGCTACCGAACCAGCACGGCGGCTGCTCGGACGGCGCATATTCGGCGTTCGTTTCGTTGCGCCTTGCCTTGGCGGGTAGTTGACCGCAATGAAACTCGCGCGCGTGATGGTTTCTCGCACGGCCGCGACGAATACCGCGTCATG
>JAXDMB010000126.1:0-14840 GCA_034666325.1 Vulcanimicrobiota bacterium | reverse complement strand
ACCGCGGGTTCGAGCGGCCTCGCGACGACGGTGAGCGCGTCGCAGATTCCGGGCGTCGCGTCGGGCGCCGAATGCTACACCGGCGGTTCGGGCGGTTCGCTGTTCACCGGACCGGTCGGTTCCAACGCCGCGACGGGCAGTTACGACGGCGTCGTCGCGGCGACGAACAACAACGACTTCACCGCGCGCGGCGTCTTTCCGGCGGGCGCGACGCTGGCCAACACCGGCACGACGCCCGGAACGTGGATCGGTAACGCGATCGCGCAGGGCCCGACCACGGTGAACGTCGAGAACGAGTTCGCGTACAACAACGTCAGCGGTGGCACGAAGACGATCACGCTCACCGCGACCGCGCCGACGTCGCCCGCCGGCTGGACTGTGCGAATTTGCCGCAACGCTGCGGGCGCGCCGAGTTGCACGACGAGCGCGACGTGGACCGCGATCGGCGCCGCGGGCAGCACGTCGACGTCGACGTACAACGCCCCGACCGGTCCGAGCACCGTCAGCTACTGGGCCGTCTACAGCGCACCCGCGGGCCTCACCGCGTTCAGCCGCTACGACGCACCGATCTATGCGACCGACGGCGGCGCGAACAGCAACTGGACGCACAACGAGCTCTATCCGGGATACGTCGTGCTGACCAAACAGATGTCGGTGCAGACGACGGGCTGCAGCGGCGCGGTTCCCGCGGGAACGGTATGTCCCGGCGGCACGGTGCTGTGGACGATCGACTATCGCGACGTGATGGCCGGCGGAGCGTCGGAGTCCGGCGTCGCGACCGCCTTCCCCACGATGACCGGCGGAACGCTGGTCGTGACCGAGGACGGAACTGCGACCTGGGGCACCACTTCGAACGGGCTGAAGGAAGCGCTCGCCGCGGGGGCGACGTGTTCGGGTACCTCGTACGGTGACACGAACGCGTCATCCACCTTTACCAGCGGAACGGTGGGTTCGAAGTCGTTCACCGTGCAAGTCGGCGGCGCAGCCGGAGCGCTGACACCGAACGGCGCCGCCGGTACACATCAAGGGACGATCTGTTTCCGCGTCACGGTGAAGTGAGCGGGCCCGGGCGTCCACGGAGGGCGCCCCGCGAACGGGCTCCAAGAGGTAGGAGACGATGATCGACCTCTCGACACTTCGCCGGATCCCGCTTTTCCGGGACTTCAGCGACGAGCAGCTGTCGCAGGTGCTCGCCACGGTTTCGGAACGGCGCTATGCGAAGCACCAGTTCATCGTGCGCGAGGGCGAGCCGGGCGACACGTTCTTCGTGATCGCGGCCGGTTCCATCGCCGTGTGCCGCGTGGGCCCGGACGGCCGCGAGACGATTCTCTCGATCCTCAAAGAGGGCGACTTCTTCGGCGAGATGTCGATGTTCGACTCGTCGCTGCGCTCGGCGTCGATCAAGACGCTCACGGACGTCGAGGTGGGCGCGGTGCGCCAAACGGATTTTCTCGCGCTGATCGACCGCAGCCCGCAGATCGGCAAGCTGCTCGTGATCGAGCTGTCGGAACGCTTGCGCGCCGCCAACGCGCTGATCGCGGCGACCACGTCACAAGACATTCGCGCGCGCCTCGCGTCGCTGCTCCTGAACTTGGCGGAACAGTTCGGCGAAGCGGTCGACAACGGCACGCGCATCACGCTGCGCCTCACGAACCAAGAGATGGCGAACATGATCGGCACGACGCGCGAGACGGTGAACCGCACGTTGAACCGCTTCTGGGACGACCGCCTCGTCGACATGCGCACGGCGCACGTGATCATCACCGAGCCCGACAAGCTGCGCTCGCTGATCCCGTAAGCGTTCCTCGGACCGCCGCACGGCGCGGAATAGCGTGCGCGTGCGGCGGGCACCGTTACGTGCATGACGGGGATCGCGGCCGTTCTCCACGCGGCCGCGGCACTCGACATCGCGCTCGTCGCGGTATCGCTCGCATCCGCCGCTGCCGGCACAACAGCTGCGCTGCGCTGGCGAGCCGCGGCGCGCGCGTCCGAGCGCGCGCGACGGGCGAGCCGTGCGGAAGGCGTTGCGTTCGCAAACGCCATACGGCGGCTGGCAGGCGCGGCGCGCGACTCCGTCCGCGCGGTGCGCGAAGAGATCGCGAGCGCGGTGCGCGTCCTCGCGCCGGCGGTCGACGGTGTGCTGTTGTACGAGCAGCACGACGGCGAGCTGCTGTGCGTCGGCGCGTTCGGAGCGCGGTTCGCATACTTTGCCGGGGCGCGGGCCGCCTTCGACGATACGTCCTCGCTGGCCGCACGAGCGTTCGCTGCGGGGCATCACGTCGCATGGCCCGGCGCACCGGCCGCCGCCGTTCATCCGGGCGACGCGGCGGCGCTTGCCGTCCCGCTCACGCTCGACGCGGGCCGCGGGTGCGTCCTCGTTGCGGCATCGCAGCGCGCGCTCGACCCTGCGGACGTCGAACGCATCGCCGCGCTCGCCGATCACGCGTCGCCTGCGTATATGATCGCCCTGGATCGCGAGAACGACCGCCGCAACGCGGAGTACGACGGTCTCACCGGGTTGCTGACGCCGCGCGCGTTTCGCCAGCGCCTCGCAGCGCTCGTCGAGCGCTCGCGGTTCGTTCCGCCGGCGCGGCTGGCGCTGGTCTTTGCCGACACCGACCGGTTCAAGTGCTGGAACGACCGCTACGGCCACGCCGCCGGCGACGCGCTGCTGCGGGAGCTCGCGCGCGTCCTCCGCTCGTCCGCGTGCGCAGAGCGGGATCTCGTCGCGCGCAACGGCGGCGACGAGTTCTGCATCGTCTTCACGGATCTCGACAAAGCGACGGCGGTCGAGCGCGCCGAGGCGCTGCGCCGGCGGATCGCGGCGATCGACTTCGCCGCGCTGCACTCAGCGGCGGCGCAAGCCGAGATCAGCATCAGCGCGTCGATCGGCGTAGCGGCGTTACCCGCGGACGCAGTGACCGCGAGCGATCTGCTGGAACGAGCCGACGCCGCGATGTACCACAGCAAACAAACGGGACGAAACGGCGTGTCCTATCTCGGGGTCGACGGGAACTTCACGCGCTTGCCCTCACTTCAGCAGCCGTCGTCGGAGCGGCCCGGCTCGAGCTTCGTCAGCGAGTTTCCCACCGTCTTGTAATAGCCCGGCCCGTCCGGTCCGGTGCTGCGGTAGTCGGAGATGTCGAGCAGGTAGTTCGAGCCGGCCTCGGTGTGCGCGTACTGCGTGCCGAGCTGCTGATTGTAGCCGCGCAGGTTCCCCTCGCCGCCGCAGCCCGGCCGCTTCTCGCCCCTCTTGCCGCCGCGGCTCGCCGGGCCGGAGTCGCCGGTCGGCACGAGCTGCGTCGCGCAGCGGATCGACACCGCGACGCCGGCCGGAATCGCGCGCCGCGCACGCGGCACGGAGGCCTCCGCGATCGCGAAGTACACCGACTCGGTGTAGAACTGCGGTGCGGTGCCCGGGTAGATGCGGTAGAACACGATGCCTTGCGTGCGCGGCGATGCGATGCGCCGCATCGTGAAATAGTTGAGGAACGGCTCGGGAGCGCTCGTGTACTGCACGCCGCTGTCGGAGAAAAGCTTGCCGACGATCATGTTGGCGAGCGTCCGAATCGACGTGTCCGGATCGCCGTACATGGGACCGTAGAATTGCTGCATCGTGCGGTTGATCGCCGTGACGCCCCAGCCCGCGTACATCGTCCCGTCGCCGCTCTGGAGGTCGAGCGCCGATGCCTGCGGATTGCTCGACACGGTCCAGTCGCTCGGCGCGTACGCGCTGCAGTGCGGAGTCGACTTCACGACGACCGGAACGCCCGCCGATGCCGGGGGTGCCGCGTCCGCGGCCGGTGCGGTGAACGTGGTCAGCACGACCGCCGCTGCGATGATGCAAACACGATATCGGGCCATGACGAAGTCCTCCGGCGGCTGCTGCGGCCGCGTTCACCGTCGCGCGCGTCGCCCCTGTCCCGCTGCCCGATACGACCGAGTGGTTCAGGACGCGCATCGGCCTGACGCCGTGCAGCGATCGCCGAGCCGGGTTCACTCCGCGGCGGCGCGAAGAACGCGCCTGATGAACCGCGCGTTCGCATCGGTCAGCAGGCTGCTCTGAGCGTTCTGCGCGTCGACGTCCTGCCGCACCTCAAGACGGCGCGCTTCGACCGCCCGCTGTCGTATCGCGTGCCGGACGGTCTCGCTCTCGCCGCGGGCGACGTGGCGCGCGTTCCGCTGGGATCGCGCGACGTCTTCGCCTACGTGCTCGCAGCGCCGTACCGCGGCGATGACGATCCGAAGCTGCGCGAGGTCGCGGCGCGCATCGACGGGCCGCGGGCGTTCGACGCGACGGGACTCGAGCTCGCGCGCTGGATGGCGGACCAGTACATCTGCTCACTGCGCGAGGCGCTCGGCGCGGTGGTGCTCGCCGCGGCGATTCCACGCGCGGTCGAACGCTTCGTGCCGGCGGGCGATCCGCCGGATGCCGCGCGCTTCAAGATCGTGCCCGAGCGCCTGATCAGATTGCTCTGGACCGATTTTCGCGACGGCGTCGCGCCCGACGTCCTGCTGCGCCATCCGGAGGCGCGCCGCGCGGGCGATCGCAAGACGCTGCTGCACGCCGTCGCGGCGCTCGTGCGCGCCGGCGCGCTCGAACGCCGCCGCGTGATGGTGAAAGCATCGGTCGGCGCCGCGACGGTCCGCGTGCTGCGCCGCGGCGACGCGGCGATCGGGAGCAAGAAGGCACAGGCGCTCATCGCGCACGTCGAGTCGCTCGGCGAGATGCGCCGCAGCGACGCGGTGCTCGCGGGATTCTCCGACGCCGTGATCCGCCGCGCCGTGCAGACCGGCGCGCTGGTGGAACGGACGCGCGAGATTCGCCGCGAGCGGACCGCGCGCGTGGCCCTGCCGCCGTTCGAGCCGACGGACGAGCAGCGCACGGCGATCGCGCGCGTCGCCGAGCTGCTCGACGCGGGCGCGTTCGGACAGCTGCTGCTGCACGGCGTCACCGGCAGCGGCAAGACGTTCGTGTACCTGCACGCGATCGCGCGCGTTCTCGCGCGCGGCGGCCGCGCGATCGTGCTGGTGCCGGAGATCGCGCTGACGCCGCAAACCGCCGCGCGCTTCGAAGCCGCGTTCGGCGACCGCGTCGCGGTGCTGCACTCCGCGCTGTCCGAGCGCGAGCGCTTCGACGCGTGGCAGGCGGCCGCGCGCGGCGAGATCGACGTGGTGGTCGGCGCGCGCAGCGCCGTGTTCGCGCCGCTCGAGAACGTGCGCCTGATCGTGGTCGACGAAGCGCACGAGACGTCGTACAAACAGGACAGCATCCCGCGCTACGATGCGGTCGCCGTCGCGCGCGAGCGCATGCGCCGCGCGAACGGCGTGGTGGTGCTCGGCAGCGCGACGCCGGCGCTCGAAGACTACGCGCGCGCGAAAGCGGGGCGCTTTGCGCTGGTACGATTGCTGCAGCGCGCGACGTCGCAGCCGCTGCCCGCGGTCCGCATCGTCGACATGGGCGCGGAGTTCGCGTCGGGCAACCGCCGCGTGTTCTCGACCGCGCTCGCCGAAGCGATCGCGGAACGCATCGCGCGCCGCGAGAAGACCGTCCTGTTCATCAACCGGCGGGGCAGCGCGCGCTTCGTGCTGTGCCGCGCGTGCGGCCACGTTCCCGAATGCCCGCGCTGCTCCACCTCGCTCACCGTGCACCGCAACGAGACGCTCCTGCGCTGCCACTGGTGCGATCATCAGACGCCGCTGATGGAGATCTGCTCGGCGTGCGGCGCCGGCCCGGTGCGCGAGTTCGGCGCGGGCACGCAGCGCGTCGCCGAAGAGGTGCAGCGGCTTTTTCCGGAAGCGGTCGTGGTTCGCATGGACTCCGACACGACCACGCGCGTCGGCGACCACGCGCGGCTGCTGGAGCGCTTCGGCGACGACGGCGACATACTCGTCGGCACGCAGATGGTCGCGAAGGGTCTCGACTTCCCGACGGTCACGCTGGTCGGGGCGGTCGCCGCCGATCTCGACCTGCACATCGCGGACTTTCGCGCGGCGGAACGCACCTTCGCGCTGCTCACGCAAGTCTGCGGGCGCAGCGGCCGCGCCCGTGCGGGCGAGGCGATCGTGCAGACTTACTCGCCCGACCACTTCGCGATCGGCTTCGCGTCCAAGCACGACTACGACGGCTTCGCGCGCGAGGAGCTGCAAGACCGGCGCGCCCTGCACTGGCCGCCGTTCACGCGCGTCGCGCTGCTCGGCGCGATCGGCCGCTCGCGCCGCGCGGTTGAGGCCGCGATCGCCCGCTGGGCGGACGCGCTGCGCGGGGACCGGCGCTTCGACGTACTCGGCCCGGCGACGTACCCGGTCGCCCGCGTAAACGACGAGTGGCGCTATCGCATCGCGGTGCGCACGAAAGACCTCGACGCGCTCCGCGACGCGATCCGGGCCGGGGTGCTGCCGCTCGTGAGCGAGACACCCGACGTCCGGCTCGCGCTGACGATGGACGCGTAAAGACTGCGCAAAGCCCGGTGTGCGGCAGCGCATAGTCCTAGGACCTCTGGGGTAGGAGGGTGGCGGGCAGAACGATCTTGGAGGACACCCGGTGCGAGGCTATGGATGGCTGGCGGTCGCGTTGACGACCGCACTCACTGCTTGCTCTGGAGGCGGCGGCGCGACGAGCGCCCTGCCTTCGGCCGAGCAGCTACAAAGCGCCGCGGCGCCGTCCGCTACGGTGCGGCAGATCGAGTGTCACGTCGTCGCGCCCGGCCCGGGACCGACGCCGACCCCGGACGTCGTGAGCCTGTGCCGCGGCTATACGGCAGCGGTCGACGGAATCAGTGATACCGGCGACCCGGTCGTGTCGGCGCAGTCCGCCAACACGCGCATCGTGACCGTCGTGGCCGATGCCGCGCGCAACAAGAGCAACCCGACCTCGAACGGCAAGCCCGCGTCGTGGTTCGACGTGACGGCGATCGGCTTGGGAAGCACCACCGTCACCATGCGCGACGCGAAGGGCCACACCGGCACCGTGCTCGTGGTAGTGAAGGATTGCGGCCCGACCCCCACGCCGACTCCGGCTCCGACGCCCACTCCGAAGCCGACGCCCACTCCAAAACCAACTGCCACGCCGACGCCGGCTCCGTCGGGGACGCCGACCCCGCGTGCGAGCGCGACGCCGAAACCGACCGCGACGCCGACCCCTGCGCCGACGGCGACGCCGACCCCGGCACCCACCGCCACGCCCGCACCGACGGCGACCCCGACGCCGGCTCCCACCCCGACCCCGAAACCGACCGCGACGCCGACGCCGAAACCGACCGCGACGCCGACCCCGGCTCCGACAGCTACCCCCACGCCGGCCCCGACGGCAACCCCGACGGCGACGCCGTCACCCTCGCCGTGCCCGTTCGCGGCGACGCGCAACGCGAAGAAGAGTGGCCCGAAGACCAACACCGGCGCCATCGGAGTCGGCGTCTGCTGAGCGGCTGACGCTCTCGTCCGCACAAAGAAACAGGCCGTCCGCGAGGACGGCCTGTTTTGCGGTTCGGAACGAGCGCTCGAGCTAGGCTTTGGCCTGCTTCGAGAGCGCCCTGGCGAGACGCGCTTTCTTGCGCGCGGCCTTGTTCGGGTGGATGATCCCCTTGGCGGCCGCCTTGTCGAACTGCGACTCCACCTGCGACGTGGTCGCCGGCTCGTTGGCCGACTTCGCCTTCTTGAACAGGGTCTTCAGGCGGGTCTTCGCGTCGAGGTTCCGCAGCGTGCGCTTTTCGCTCTGGCGCACCCATTTGACGGCGGCTTTGATGTTGGGCACGAAGGGTAGAGTACCAGATTTCGCCCTGCACGACAACCCGTCGGGCGCTAGAGCGGCGTCCCGGCCACGATCTCCTTGTACGAGGCGTAGCGGCTGGCGGCGATCCGGCCCTGCTCCACCGCCTGCCGCACCGCGCAGCCCGGCTCGGTGAGATGGCGGCAGTCGGCGAACCGGCACCGCGTCGCCGGCTCGCGCATCTCGACGAACAGCCAGCCCAGCTCGGGCGCCGGCATCGGGTCGAGGGTGAACTCGCCGATCCCCGGGCTGTCGATCAGGAAGCCGTCGCCCAGGCGCACCAGCCGCGCCGAGGTGGTCGTTTGCCGGCCCCGTCCAAAGCGGGAGAGGTCGCCGACGACCCCGATCCCGCCCAGCGCGCGGAAGATGCTGGACTTGCCGACCCCGGAGTTGCCGACCAGCAGCGCATGCCGCGGCGCCAGCAGCTCGCGCAGGCCGTCCATGCCGCGTCCCGCCTTCGGGTGCAGGATCAGCGCCGGCACGTCGATCGCCCGGTACAGTGCCGCGATCCGCTCCGCCGCCTCCTCGCCGGCGATATCCGCTTTGGTCAGAAGAAGCAACGGCGCGACCTCGTGCTGCAGCGCGAACGCGACGAGCCGGTCCACCATGTCGAGGTGCAGCGGCGGGTCGACGAGCGCCGCCACGATCGCGATCGTGTCGACGTTCGCGGCCATCTCTTTCGTGCGGCCGCCGCCGGTGCGCCGCGTCAGCACGAAGCCGCGCGGCAAGACGCCGTCGATCACCACCCGGTCGTCCGCGATCACCCGCGCGTCGACTAGATCGCCGGGCACCGGCATGACGACGTGGCGGGCGCCCTTGCGCAGCGACGCCAAGCGCGGTTCGGTCTCGTCCTCGGCGACGATCCAGGCGGCGTTGCGGCCGACCGCGATCACACGCGCCCGGCGGAGTCCGTCGTCGCTCACGCGAACATGTGGGCGACCGTGATCGTTACCCGCACCGTGAACCTCGCCGACCCGCTCGCCCGCGCGAACGTCGTCGATGCGTTGTCCGGTCCCGGCGGTCCGGTGGGCGTCATCGACGTCGCCCAGGACGGTCCGGCGGTGACGGTGCGCTTCGACGACGCCGTGACCGAGACCGATCTCATCGACGACCTCGTCGCGATCGAGTCGGTGTTCGTGCCGGAACGGAGCCAGCGCGAGCTCGAGATGGAAGAAGCGGCGGCCATCGCGGCGGCGGGTCTGGGCGATCCGCAGCTCGACGCGACGCGCATCATCGAGACGTATCTGCGCGAGTCGCGGCCATGAACTGGCTCGCGATCCCGATCCGGTTCACCGCGGTCGACGCGATCGACATCCTCGCGACGTCGGTCCTGACGTATTATTTGCTGCTCCTCATTCGCGGCACGCGGGCGGTGCAGATCATGCTCGGGCTGTTCGTGCTCGTCGTGATCCTCGCCGTCTCCAATTTGTTGCACCTGCTCGTCCTTGCCACCGTGATGCAGTACCTTCTCCTCGGAACCGCCGTCGGACTTCCGATCGTGTTCCAGCCGGAACTGCGGCGCGGGCTCGAGCAGCTGGGCCGCGGACGGTTGTTCGTGCGCGACCGCCGCGCCGAGGACGAGATCGCCGCCGAGCAGATCCGCATCGTGTCGCACGGCTCGTTCGAGCTGGCCGGGCGCCGCATCGGCGCTTTGATCGTCATCGAGCAGCAGTCCGGACTGCGCGAGTACGTCGAGAGCGGAACGGCGCTCGACGCGCGGCTGTCGCTCGAGCTGCTGCTCGCGATCTTCAACAAGACGTCGCCGCTGCACGACGGTGCGGTGATCGTGCGCGACCTGATCGTCGAAGGCGCAGCGTGCTTTCTGCCGCTCAGCGACAACCGGCTTTCGGTGGACCGCCACATCGGCACGCGCCACCGCGCCGCGGTCGGGCTCACGGAGCAGACCGACGCGGTCGTCGTCGTGGTGAGCGAAGAGAGCGGTCTGGTGTCCGTCGCGCGGGCGGGACGGCTGTCGGTTCCGATCGACGACGAAGACCGGCTGCGCCGCGTGCTCGCCGCCTGCATTCGCCCGACGCGCCGCCGCGCCCAGGCCGACGGCGGGCTCCTGGCCAATCTGCTGACCCGAGTTCCGCGTGCTCAACCTCCTCAAGAACAACTTCGGACTTAAGGTCCTCTCCGTGTGCCTCGCGCTCGCTGCGTGGGGCTATTTTCATCTGGCGGCCGCGCCCGGCACCACGGCGAAGTTCGACCAGACGCTGGTGGTGCCGATCGTCGTGAGCGGCCTCAAGCCCGGCTATGAGGTGCGCTACAACGAGAAGGTCGCGACGGTCGTCGCCGAGGCGCCGCGCAACGGCGCCGGGTTGAAGCCCGATCAAGTGCAGGCCGTGCTCGACGTGGGCGACATCACCGACACCGGGCCGCACAACGTGAAGCTCACGATCGTGTCGCCCGACATCGCGCTCAAGTCGATCTCGCCGGGCTCGGTCAACGTCACGCTCGACCGGCTCGAAGAGCACATCGTGCCGGTCAGCTTCGACTATGTCGGCGACCGCCGCGGCATCGTCGTGGAATCCGCCGAGGTCAACCCGCAGCGGACGACCATTCGCGGCCCGGCATCGGAGCTCGCGAAGGTGACGGGCGTGCGCGTCGAGATCCCGATTCCCAGCAAGCCGGAGCAGTTCGACTCGATGATCCATCCGACGCCGACCGGCGCGCACGGCGACGAGATCCCGAACATCCAAGTATCACCGAACCTCGTCCGCGTACGGGCAAAGTTCATCTCGACGACCGGTCACGGGGATCAGAAATAACACGATGGGAAAATATTTCGGCACCGACGGCGTGCGCGGCGTCGCGAACGCGGACCTCACGCCCGAGCTCGCGTACGCGATCGGGCGCGCGGGCGCGGCGGTGATCGGACACGACCAGTCGCTGGACAAGCCCATCGTGCTCGGCCGCGACACGCGTCTGTCGGGACCGATGCTCGAAGGCGCGATCGTCGCGGGGATCACGTCGACCGGCCGCAACGTCGTGCAGCTGGGCATCGTGCCGACGCCCGCCGTCGCCGCGATCACGAGCAGCATCGAAGCTGCAGCCGGCGTGATGATCTCCGCGTCGCACAACCCGATCGAGGACAACGGCATCAAGTTCTTCGGTGCGGACGGCTTCAAGCTGTCGGACACGGTCGAGAACGAGATCGAGTCCTTGATGGAGACGCACGCGCAATTGCCGCGCCCCACGGGCCTGGACATCGGCATGGTGACGCAGACGCGCGGCCTGATCGACAACTACTTCGCGAAGCTCGTTGCCGCGGGCGCGAATCTCACCGGCTGGACGGTCGTCGTGGACGGCGCGTTCGGCGCGGCGTATCTGGTGGGCCCGAAGATCTTCGAGCGCCTCGGCGCGCGCGTCGTCGCGCTGAACTGCGAGGACGACGGCAGCCGCATCAACGTGGACTGCGGCGCGACGAACCTCGCGATGCTGCGCGCGCGCGTGCAAGAAGAGATCGCGCGCTCGACGGGCCCGGTCGCCGGCGTCGCGTTCGACGGCGACGCCGACCGCGCGCTGTTCGTCGACGAAGCCGGCGACGTTCTCACCGGCGACCACGTGATGCTGATTCTCGCGCACGACCTCGCGCAGCGCGGCGAGCTGCCCGGGGACACCGTGGTCGGCACGGTGATGTCGAACATGGGCTTCGAAAAAGCGCTCGAGCGCGTGCGCATCGGTCTGCTGCGCGCGGCCGTCGGCGACCGCTACGTGCTCGAAGCGATGCGCGCGGGCGGCTACCGCTTCGGCGGCGAGCAGTCGGGTCACGTGATCGACCTCGAACGCGGCACCACCGGCGACGGCCCGATGACGGCGGTGTCGCTGTTCGCGATCGCGGCGCGCACGCGCAGAACGCTGCACGACCTCGCATCGGATCTCACCGTCTATCCGCAGGTGCTCGTGAACGTGCGCGTCGCCGACAAGTCGATCGCGGACCACCCGGCGGTGCGCGAAGCGGTCGCCGCCGCGGAACGCGCGCTGGCGAACAACGGCCGCATCAACGTCCGCCCGTCCGGCACCGAACCGCTGGTCCGCGTGATGGTCGAAAGCAGCGACGCGGAGCAGACGCACGCCGTCGCCGAGACCGTCGCGGAGGCAATCCGCCGGATCCGCTAAGGTTCGGAACGCTCCCAGTCGATCTTTACGAACAGGGGACGGCGCCGGGAGGAGATGCCCGGTCGAAGCGCCTATCCCCCAGACCGTGGCCCCCAGTCCTGGGGGTCGCCGCTCCGGTGAAGCCCTAAAGCTTCAGCGGATTCGTACATACCTGACTCATGGATCACAGAGTCCGCCGAGGCATCGGCGGAGCGGGGGACTACCCAGGGCAGGGGTGAACGCGCCGGTCGGCGCGCGGGCGATTTCTTCCGTCCGAACCCGTCAACTAACCCCGTATGTGTGGAAGAAGGAGCAGTTCTTGTTTCGTCCCATCCTCACCGGGTTGTTCGTTTGCATTCTCTCGGCAGGCCCATTGGCCGCCGCGGCGAGTGCCGAGCCGACGGGTGAACCAGGCGCCCCGGCCGTCGCGACGACGTCCGTGACGAGCGCCACCGAGGCCGCGGTTCCCACCGACGGCGCCGACCTCGTCATGTGGAATGCCACGCCGACCAAAGAAGAGGCCTCGACCGTCACCAACACGGTCGCGCCGGCCCGCTTGGCCCGCACGCTCCACATTCAGAAATTTGCCGGCGGGATCGCCGCGCGCGGCGCCGCGATGGCGTCCAACCTCACCAGGAACGCGATGAGGTTCCTGGGCGTCCCCTACGCGTTCGGCGGCACGTCCGGCTACGGCTTCGACTGCTCCGGCTACACGCAGCACGTTTTCGCGACCATGGGCATCCGTCTGCCTCGCATGGCCGACGAGCAGTACTACGCCGGCAGGAGCTTCGCGGGCAAGCCGCGGCTCGGCGACCTCGTGTTCTTCCACACCTACGCGTCGGGCGTCTCGCACGTCGGGATCGCGCTCGGCAACGACCGCTTCGTCCACGCGTCCTCCAGCCACGGCGTCATGGTGTCCAGCCTGCACGACTCGTACTGGGGCGCGCGCTACCTCGGCGCAAAGCGCATCGCCAACTAGCGGCGAACACCGTGTGCCGTGACGCACGGTGAGGATCTCGAACTGAGACAGCGAGCGGCGAACGCCTATGTGGTGTGGCCGCTCGCTGCTTTAGACCTGTTCCGCGAGCCGCCCGAGTCGACGGCATGGTCGCGCTTGCACACCCGCCAAGCGTTCGTCTACGGAATCGCCGCGACGCTGGCATACCTCGTGCTGCTCGCGCTCCCGCTGCTGCTGATCCTCGCGATCCCGCCGCTCGCGCGGTCGATCACCGCCGTGGTGTGGGTCTATGCGATCGGGCTCTTCGCGGACATCATCGTCGCGTTCGTGCTGATGGGCTTGACGATGAGCTGCCGCGAGCGCGCGCTGCGCGGCGAGCTGTTCGCGATCCCGTACGTCACCCCGATCGCCGACCGCGTGTTCCGCCTCGAACGCTAACCGGCACGAGCCGCGCGCCGCGCGCGCCGAGCGGCGAGCCGAGGGAATGCGCCCCCGGAAGCACGAACCAAATCGGCCGCACTGGGGCGTCGCCAAGTGGTAAGGCAGCGGGCTTTGAATCCGCCATTCGTTGGTTCGAATCCAGCCGCCCCAGTTTGCTTTGGTCGCTTCGCTTCCAAAGCGCGGCAAGACCCGCGTACACGCGGGTCAGCCTCACTCCGTGCGTGGCGTTTCGGTGAGGTGCGGCGCGCCGCGGTCGGGTCGTGCCGGGAGGCCGGTTCGCAGGAACGAGCGAGCGGCTGGGCAAGTCGAGTCTATGGCGACTGCGCTGATTTCTCGCTTGCGCCGTCTCGCTGCGCTCGCCGTTTCGGGTTCGGCTTTGCTTGCGCTTGCCGTGGGGGCGTTCGGCGCGCCTGTGAACGCGGCGCCGGCAGTCGCGGTGCGTGCGCCGGTTTTGTTTGCTGCCGATGTGCCTGCTGCTGTCGGTGATGATGCCGAGAACGGTTATAAGCGGGCGCAGGCGTTGTTTCACGAGCGCAAGTTTCGGGAGGCTATCGCTGCGCTCGATCCCTATCTTGCGGCGCATCCGCGGGATGCGCGGGCGTTTGTTTTGCGTGGTGATGCCAAGGCGGATGCCGGTGATAATGAGAGCGCGCTGCGGGATTACAATGTTGCCATTGGGATCATGCCGGAGTATCAGTATGCGTACGTTACGCGTTGTGAGACGCGGCTGCAGCTCGACGATCTCAGCGGCGCGCTTGCCGATTGCAACGCTGGGGTGCGGCTCGATGCGACCGATGCGCTCGCGTACGAGGATCGTGCCGACGTCCAGTTCCAGCGTGAGGCGTATCAGCTCGCGTTGAGCGACTATGACAAAGCCGTCGAGCTCGGGCGGAGCGGCGCGTACGTGTTCGCCGCGCGCTGCGATGCGGAGCGGCTCGTCGGCAAGCGGGATCGTGCGAAGACCGACTGCGAGAAAGCGCTCGCGATCGATCCGAAGAGCCGGCGCGGGCTGTGGGCGCGCGGGCGCCTCGCGCTCGTGGAGACGCGCTACACGGACGGGATCGCCGACCTCAACGCGTACATCGCGCAGAATCCGCAGAAGTCCGATACCGCGTATTATTTTCGCGGCTTGGCCTATAACCGCATCAGCAGCTACCGCCTCGCGCTCGAAGATTTGCGCACGTACGTGCAGCGCCAGCCCAAAGACGCCGACGGGTTCAAAGAACGCGCGGTCGCGAGCTACGGGATGGGCGACAAGACCGGCGCGCTGGCCGACCTCGACACCGCCCTTCGCCGCTATCGTGAGAACGGCGACACGGCGCAGGCCGACCGCGTCGGCGCGATGACGAAAGCGATCAACGCCGGAAAGGCGCCCACGCCGTAACGTGAGCGCCGAAACGCTCGCCTCGGTGCTCGACGCGTTCGCGTGCGGCAAGCTCGCCGAGGCGGCGGAGCGGTTCGCGGAGCACGCGTCGTACCGCGAGGTGCGCAAGGCGCCGGTGCTCGGGCGCGCGGCGATCGCGGCGGAGTTCGCGCGCTTTGCCGCGTCCGGCGTGCCGTTCCGCTTCGAGG
>JAXDMB010000125.1:0-6553 GCA_034666325.1 Vulcanimicrobiota bacterium | reverse complement strand
GCAAGGACTTCGCCGACTTGACGATGCGGTGCGGGATGACGCCGTACGGGGGAAGCGGCACCCCCGGCCATGGCTCGACCGTCAACAAGGGCTTCCTGTTGACGAACATCACCACGTGCGCGGGCAGCGAGCTGGTGTGCTCGCCCGTGATCGACCGCTCCGTCCGCGGCGTGCGCCGCGGCACGACAGGGGTGCGGTCGAATCCGACGGCGCGACGTCTAGTCCGCGATCGCGTACTAAAAGAAGCGGGGCGGCGCCGCGACGCCGCCCCACCGTTACGGTGAGCCGCTAGAGCGCACCCCCGACGCGTTGTAGGTGAAGTTCACCCCGCCGAAGCGAGCTACTGCACGAGCTGCGCGAAGGGGCCTTCGCTCAGCGTCCAGAGCGAATGGAGGTCCGGGCCCACGGTGAGCGCGGTGAACCCGGTGACGTAGCCGGGAGTCTGGTAGTTCGCGAGCAGCGTCATCGAGCCCATCGACGGGCCGGTCGACACGATCCGGAACAGCGCGCCGCTGCAGCCGAGGTACATCGCGTGGTCGGGCCCTTGCACGATCGACGTGCAGCTGGCGTCGTAGACCGGCTTGGGATATTCGGTGTACGTTCCGTCGAGGGCGACGCGGCCCACGTTGAGCCCGGAGCCTTGAATCCACAGCGCACCGTCCGGCGCCGCGCCGATGTACGTGCTGCCGTGCCCTTTGTACTCGGTGACGACACCGGCCGGCGTCACTTTGCCGATGGCGTCGAAGCACGCGTACCACATGTTGCCGTCCGTGTTGAGGGTGAGCGCGGCACAGCCGTTTCCGGTGCGCGAGCCCGGCAGCGGGTAGACGCTCATCGTCCCGCCGGTCGTGAAGACGCGCATCGAGTCGGCCGAGATCCCCCACATGCGGCCGTCCGCGCCGGAGGCGAGACGCGTGATGTAGTTGATGTGGCTCGGCGTCCGGGAGTCGATCTTTTGCATCACGCCGCCGAGCGTCATCGCGTAGATGTTGGACGTGTCGTCGAACGTGACGATCCACAGCCGGTTGTCGGCGCCGGTCGTGAGGTTGCCGGGCCGGATGCTGGCCGTTTGTCCCGGCGGAACGAACGAATAGCCGGTACCCAGCGTGCGCGTCGTGGGATCGAGCGGGCGGATCGCTTGCGTGCGCTGATCGGCGAGCCACAGCTTTCCGTCGCTCGCGAGCGTCATCTCTCCCTCGAAGAACGCGCCGCCGGCCGGAAACCCGGCGGTGACCTTCGTCAGAGTCACGGGGTTGTTCAGGAACGCGCCGGGCAGCGGCGAGGCGGACGGCGCGATCGACGGTGCCGTCGAGGGCGCGGTGGAGGGTGCGGTGCTCGGTGCGGGCGTCGGCGTCGGCGTCGTGACGTTGCCGGTCTCGATGTAGATCACGAAGATATACGTCTTACCGGCTTGCAGAATCGGCGCGTTCACGCTCGACGTCAGCGTCGCGCCGTTCGCGCCGAACGCGACGTCGAGCTGGTAGACCGGCTGCTGCGTCGAGCCGTCCAAAAATGCCTCGTGCAGCGTCGTACCCGCCGGAACCTGCGCTGACGGAAACGTCATCGTGTACTGCGGAAACGATGCGAGCGCGATGGTGACCGACGGCGTCCACGTGATGTAGGCGAGCGTCGTGCGCGTTACGGTCCGCGTGCGGCGCGCATGGTCTTGCAGCGCGGTGATGCCTGCCGGCGGAGTCGCCGCCACGGTGACCGCGATCGTCGCTCCCCCGGGCGGGTTCACCGCATTGTACGCGACCGTTGCGGTGCCGCCGTTCACGGATGGCAGCGTCGCGGTATTCGCGCCCGCCGTCACGGCCAGCGTCGCGCTAGCCGATGACGGGGGTGATGCAGCGGGCGACGCCGCCGGCATCGCGGTCGGCACGGTTGGAGGCGCCGGCGCGGCGGCTGATCCTCCGTTACAGGCGGTCACCGATAGAGACAAGAGACAGGCGCATACGAGCGAGCGCGGAGCAGTCATCGACGAGACCTTTCATCAGAGTACGATTCGCATTCACGGTCGTCGCGAAGAATTTGATCTTCGAGTGCGCGGGCTGACGCGGCATTGGCGACCGTCCAGGAGCGGGACGACGCGACCTCGGTCACCCGCGCGCGGTGCTCGCCGTCGACGGCATAGAAGCGGACGAGGTACGAGCGCGCATACAGAACCACAGAGCAGGCTTCAGCGAGCGCGCATCGAGCGAGCGTCAAGCGCTGGGCGGCGGTGGTGCCGGCATAGGAGGTGTTCCTTCCGTTGACCGAGCGAGAGTGTCTGCGAACTCTAAAGCGTCTCTCTCAACGCGCTCTCAAATCGGGCGGCGATCCGCGAGCTAACAGCAACTTGACCGTCCGGGGCGGGGCCGGCGCCGATCGGACACGGAAGCGGCCGGGGTGGCCCGTCTCGCTCTCGCGACGCTCGGTGACGTCGCGCTCTACGCGGGTGAGCGGTGCTGCGAGCTGCCTTCCACCGCGAAAGCGCGCTTGGTTCTCGTCTACCTGGCGCTGCAGGCGCGGGCGGTTTCGCGCGACGAGCTCGCGGCGATCGCGTGGCCGGAGATCGAGGAGGAGCGCGCGCGGGCGAGCTTGTCGACCGCGCTGTGGGCGATCCGCAAAGCGCTTCGCGATGCCGGCGCCGACGTGGACCCGCTCACCGCGAACCGCAAGGCGGTCGCTCTCGCCGTCGAGATCGACGTCGATGCAGCCCGGTTCGAGCGCGCCGCGGACTCGGGCGACGATGCCGAGGCCGACCGCATCTACACCGGCCCGTTCCTGCGCGACGAGTATTGCGACTGGGCGGTCGCGCAGCGCGAGCGCCTGGCGCACCGCGCCGAAGCGGTGCTCCTGCGCTTGGTCGAAGCCTCCGCCGACCCGCTTTCGGCGCGCCGTCTGCTCGCGACCGACACGTACGCGGAAGCGGCATATCGCGTTTTGATCGACGACGCGCTCGCGCGCGGCCGGTTTGCGACCGCGCAAGCCTATGCGAAACGCGCGCTGGATGCGTTCGCGGAAATCGACACGGTGCCGGCGCTCGCCGCGGATCCGCGCTATGCGGCGGTGTTCGACGACGCCGGCGACGCGCGGCAGCGAACGAACCTTGGCCTCGAGACGACGAGCTTCGTCGGACGCGACCGCGACCTCGACCACGTCGGCCGGCTTCTCGACGAGCATCGTCTGGTCACGCTGGTGGGACCCGGCGGGACGGGCAAGACCCGGCTCGCGCGCGAGGCGGCGTCGCGCGCGGTGGCGCGCCATCCCGACGGCGCTTGGTTCGTCGACCTCGCGCCGCTCGCCGACGACGCCGACATCGACGTTGCGGCGCTGCGGGCGCTCGGTGTGCGCGAAGACCCGGCACGGCCCGCCGCGCGCGTGCTCGACGCCGCGCTGGCCCATCGCGATATCGTGCTCGTGTTCGACAACTGCGAGCACGTCGCCGACGCGGTGGCCGCGGTCGTCGACCGCATCCTGCGCGCCGCGCCGCTCGCGCGCGTCCTCGCGACCTCGCGCGAACCGCTGCGGCTCGCCGGCGAATGGCTGGTCGACGTCGACCCGCTCGTGATAGACGACGCTGCCGCGCTCTTCGCCGAACGCGCGCGCGCAGCGGACCGGCGCTTCGAGCTCGCGGACGAACCGGCGCGCCGCGCCGTGCTGGAGATCTGCGCGGCGGTGGACGGCCTCCCGCTCGCGATCGAGCTGGTCGCGGCGCGCGTGCGCTACGACGACGTCGGCGCGATTCGCGCTTCGCTGCGCGAGGAACCGACGGGTCCCGTCGGGACATTGCGGTACGGCACCGAGCGCGTGCGCTCGCTGCGCGCTTCCATCGCGTGGAGCGTGGGCCGTCTCGAACCGCACGCGCGCGTGACGTTCGGCCGGCTCGGCATCTTCGCGGGCGCGTTCGACGAGAGCGGCGCGATCGCGGTGGCGGTTGCCGAAGCGCGCGGCGTGCTCGACGCGCTCGTCGGGCGCTCGCTGGTGGGGACGGTCGACGTGCGGGGCCAACGGCGGTATCGTCTGCTGGAGACGACGCGGGCGTACGCGCGCGAGCTGATGTCCGGCGACGGCGACGCGGCGGCGGTCCGTGCGGCGTTTGCGCGCTACACCGTCGACCGCGCGATCGCCGCCTGCGCGCGGCTCCTCGGGCCGTCCGCGCCGAGCGCGCTGCTCGAGCTCGACGACGCGGTGCCGGACGTGTCGGCGGCGCTCGGTATCCTCTTCGACACCGGTGCGAACGAAGAAGCGGTGACCGCCGTGTTCCGCATCGCCCGCTATTGGAGCGAGCGCGGCGCGCACGCGCACGCGGAGCCGTGGTTTGCGCGCGCCGCCGCGCTCGACGTGCCCGCCCAGTTGCGCGGCGAGCTTGCGTATGCACGCGCGCTGGTGAAGAAAGGCGCGGTCGACAACGCGGCGATGGAGTCGCTGCTGCGCGAGTCGCTCGCGTGCTTCGAGGCAGCCAGGGACGTGCACGGCCAGGCCCGCTGCTGGAACAGTCTGGGCATCGTGGAGCAGAACCGCCGGCACTTCGCCGCCGCGCGCGCCGCGTTCGAGAAAAGCGTGATGCTGCAGCGCGAGCTCGGCGACCGCCTGGGCATCGCGTACGCATTGTCGAACCTCGCGACGAACGCGATCCACGACGGCGAGGACTACCTCGCCGCGGAGCGTTTCTACGATGACGCGATCCCGCTTTTCGACGAGCTCGCGACGCTGACCGCGCGCGTCAGCGTCTACATCAACCTGGCGCGGGTGAAGGGACGCCTCGGCGCGCGCGCGGCAGCGGATCGCGCGCTCGCAACCGCGCTCGCGCTCGCCGAGAAGACCGGGTCCGACGACGTCATCGCGTTCGCGTACGCGAGCGCGGCGTGCCAGGCGGCGAGCGCGGGCGCGTACGAGACGGTCGACACGTGGTGCCGCCGCGCCGGATCCGTCGCGGCGCCGGCTTCGGTGCTCGCCGAGGCGCTGGTCGCTCGCGCGTGCGCGCTGCACGCGGCGGGTGAAGCTGAGCGCGCACGGCGATGCTTGGCGGCGGCGCTCGAGGCGCGCGCGCGCAGCGGCTCCGGCTTCGAGGCGCTCGAGAGTGAGCTCATCGCGGGGCTGCCGTTCACCGTCGACGACGCGGTCGCCGCGGCCGCAGGCGTGCTCGACCTGGACGAGATGCGCGCGCTGCTTCAGGCGGCCGGCACGCGGCCGGCGGCGGTGTACGGGACGCTATTCGGAAACGTCGGCCAGGCGATACGTTCATAAGCGAACGTTGTATCTGCGCGCGCTCGAGCAGTATCGTGATTCGACGCAGGCCGGCATGCGCAAGCTGTTCGATCGGGTCACCCGGTGCGCGAGTGCTTCGGCGCGATTCTGTTCGGTATCTGCAACGAGTCGCGCGCCGATCACGAACGCGGCTGCCTACTGCTCAGCGCGAACCTCGAACGCAGCGCGGATGACAAGGACGTTGCGAAGATCGTGCGAGGAAACCAAGCCGGGGTCGAGGTGATTTTCGAAGCGGCGCATGGCCGCGCATGTGCCATGCTGCACATCATAATAATACCTGCAAAATAGAAAGAGCCGGTGGCACCCTCACGCACCGGCTCGCGAAACTCTCGACGTTGGAAACGAACTTACGTGCACATGGTGCACGAGCGTGCGGTCACTGTCAAGACCGGGTGTTGGTTCGCCGAGGTCGAGACCGACATCCGCGTAGATCAGCACGTCTGAACCGGAAACGCTGGATTAGGCTTCCGGTATCCGACAAGGACCGGCCGCTGGGGACGCGTATGCTCTGAACGTCCGCTTCCGCTCGCGCCGCCGCATCCCATCGAGCACGGCGAACCTGCACCCGAAGCAAGTGCGGTAACGCGAGCGCGTTTCATCGCGTGCTAGCGGACGCTTCCTGCACACGTCCATTCCCAGGCGGCCGATCAGGACACGCAACGATTTCTTCCGAAGATACCAAACGATGCCGCCGTCAACTTCCGCTGCGGCAGGCGCCAACAGAAGATGCGGGGTGGTGCCGTAGCACCACCCCGCATCTTCATTGATGGGAGACTACAGCGCGCCGGCCAGCGCCCAGCCCTTCGGTACTCCGATGCCGGCGACTTGGTTGTACGTCGTCGCGCTGCACGAGTACGCTCCGTTGGTGCCGGACGTGCAAGGCGTGAAGTAGCTGTTGTAGCCCGTCGTTTTGAAGAGGTTGTACAACGTCGGGTTCACCCAGCCGGTCTTCGTGGCGTGCAGCTGGTTGGTCTCGATCATGAACGCCACCCATGCCGGTGACGACCACGACGTGCCGAGGTACGAGCCGAACGCTCCGCCCGTGTAGACGGCGACCGGATCGAACGGCAGCGAGATGTCCGGCTGATTGCGGCCCGTCGTGATCATGCCGGTCACGCCGGTCTGCCAGGTCGGAAACGCGACGACCGTCGAGACGCCGCCGCCGCTGGAGTCGCCGCTCGCGCTTCCCGCGGTCACGGTCTGCAGCACGCCCGCCGCGGTGTAGGTGAAGTTCACGCCGCCGATCGACGTGAAGTACAGATCACCGGCCGGCGCGCTGACGCCTTTGCTCGTCCCGCAC
>JAXDMB010000124.1:0-6438 GCA_034666325.1 Vulcanimicrobiota bacterium | reverse complement strand
GGTGAGCCGCCCGAGCCGAGTCCGAGCGTCTAGCGCCCCGTTCCTACACCGGAACCGACCCCGCTCGCGCGACGGCGGCGTACCATGCGCCGGAGTCTTTCACCGTGCGTTCCAGCGAGCGCATGTCGACGTACGTCAAGCCGAAGCGCTGCGTCCAGCCCTCCGCCCATTCGAAGTTGTCCATCAGCGTCCAGTGGTGGTAACCGCGCACGTCTACGCCGTCGGCGCGCGCCCGCGCCACCGCGATCAGGTGATCGCGCAGATACGCGATGCGGCGCGCGTCCGGAATCGCGCCGCGCGCGTCGGGGCAGTCGAGATACGAGCAGCCGTTCTCCGTCACCTCGAGCGGAATGCCGCCGCAGTCGCGGTACATCCGCACGAGAATCGCGTGCAGCCCGTGCGAGTTGACGGGCCAGCCGAAATCCGTCAGCGGGTGCTCGTTGCGGCCGACGGTGATGAACGGAACGCCGAGTGCGGCGTCGGACGGCGGCGCGCCGCGCACGACTTGGTGGAAATAGTAGTTGATGCCGGCCCAGTCGAGCGCGGCGCGCATGATGCGGTCGTCGCCCTCGCGGTAGCCCATGCGCGCGAGCGGCACCTCGCCGCCCGCCGCGGCGGCGGGATAGCGTCCGGAGAGCACCGGCTCGACGAACCATAAATTGGTATACGCGTGGAACGCTTCCGCCGCCGCAGCGTCTTCCGCGGTGTCGCTCGCGGGCACCGCGGGTGAGACGGAGTACACGCAGCCGACGCGCAGTGACGAGCGCACCGCCTTGATCGCGCGCACGGCGAGGCCTTGCGCGAGGTTCACCGTGTGCGTCGCGCGCAGGTAGGCGTCCGGATCTTTGCGGCCCGGCGCGTGGTAGCCGTCGAGATAGCCGAACCGCGTGAAGATGAACGGTTCGTTGAAGGTCGCCCAGTCGCCGACGACGTCGCCGAGCGCCGACGTCGCGAGCGCCGCGTATTCCGCGAAGCGCTCCGCGGTGTCGCGCTCGGCCCAGCCGCCCGCGTCTTCGAGCGCTTGCGGAAGATCCCAGTGGTAGAGCGTCGGCAGCGGCCGGATGTTCCCGGCGAGCAGCGCTTCGGCGAGACGGCGATAGTAGTCCAAGCCGCGCTGTTCCGCCGCACCGCGTCCCGACGGCTGCACGCGCGGCCACGCGACCGAGAAGCGATAGCTGTTGAGGTTCAGCCGCCGCAGCAGCGCGACGTCCTCTTCGATGCGGTGATACGAGTCGCACGCGACGTCGCCGTTGGTCGCGCCCTTGATCGTGCCGGTGCGGTGCGCGAAGCGGTCCCAGATCGACTCGCCCTTGCCGTCCTCGTTCCACGCGCCTTCGATCTGGTATGCGGCGGTCGCAGCGCCCCAGAAGAAATCGGCGGGAAACGTCGCTGCGCTCATGACCGCGTGCTTTTCGCCCTCAGCGCAAAATACCGGTATGCCCGAGCGAATAGCGGCCGGGGAGCGGCCACACGGTGAGGCCGTGCGGCTCGAGGCCGACCGGAATCTTGCGAACCTTGCCGCTCGCGGTGTCGATCGCGTAGACGACGTTGTCGAAGCGGCCGGCGAGCCACAGCACGCGCCCGTCGGCGCTCACGTTGCCCATGTCGGGACTGCCGCCGCCCGGAATCGGCCAGCGCGCGACCACCGTTCGCGTCGCGAAGTCGATCACCGCGATGCTCCCCGCTTTGCCGTTGTGCCGGCCGTGGATCGCATGCGAGCCGCGGTTCGACACGTACAGCTTCGTGCCGTCGCGGCTCGGATAGAGTCCGTGCGGCCCGACGCCCGTGGGGATGAAACCGATCTCGCGAAAGCGATCGCCGTCGATGATCCACACGCCGTCCGCGTGCATGTCGGCGACGAAGAACGTTCTGCCGCGCGGACCGGCGCGCACGTCCTGCGGCATGCCGCCGCCCGACAGCTTCAAATAGCCGAGCACCTTGCGGTGAACGGTATCGATCTTGACGAGCCGGCCGTTGAACTCGCACGTGAAGAGCGCGTAGCGGCCGTCGGCGGAGTAGTCCGCGTGGTTGATGCCGGGGCATCCGGGCGTGCGCAGCGAGCTCTTCCACGCCATGGTGTGCGGGTCGCGAAAGTCGAGCCGCCGCCGCGCCTCCGCGACGATGATCGCCGACGCGCCGTCCGGTGTGAAATACATGTTGTACGGATCGTCCACCGGAATCGCCGGGCCGGGCTTTCCCGTGCGCGGGTCGATCGGCGTGACGCTGCCGTCGATGCGTCCCTCCGCGTTGTTGGTGACCCAGAGCGTGCGCAAGTCCCACGACGGCACGACGTGCTGCGGTCCGCGGCCCACCGTGAAGCGGCCGATCACCTTGAACGTCGCGGGATCGATCACGTACACGTTGCGCGAGCGCAGATTCGGCACGTACACGCGCCGTATGTCGTGCGCGACGCGCGGGGAGAGCCGGTTGCCGCCCGTCTCGCTGAAGATGTTCTGCGCGTCGCGCACGGGCGGCATGCCCGGTATCGTGACGACGGCCGAATGCGACGCGGGCTTCGGCGCGCGCGCGACGTCTTCGCGCGGGGAAAGCGGCGCGCTCGCCGCGAGCCCCTGCGGTTGCGGTGACGTCGCGGTTTCACGGCGAGCGCACCCGGACACGGCGCTGGCGGCGAGAATGCCCGCGGCGACGGCGATCGCGGCGAAACGCGGAATGCGGCCCGCGCTGCGGAATGACGAAAGAAGGCGTCGCCTAGACACGTTGGCGAGGTCGATGCGCCGTCGCGCGCCGGATCGCCTGCACCGCGGCGGCGACCTGCGCGTCCGTGCCGAGGCGGCCGAGCTCGGCGCTGGCCCTGCGGGGATCGCCGCCGTACACGCCGTCCGCCGCGCCGGGTTTGCGCGCGCGGCGCAGCGCGTTCAGCCGCACCATCGACGGCTCGGTGGCGAGCGTCAGCGACGTGTCGCTGAGATCCGCGTGCGTGCCGACGTAGGCGCCGAGGCCGCGCGCCTTGAGCAGGTTGGCGAACGTCCCGAGTGCGGCGTAGTATTCCGGCACGGCGTGTGCGCGCGCGCCGTTCGCGTGCCAGCGCTGGTTCAAACGAGCCGCGACTGCGCCGAGATTCGCTTGGTAGCCGCCGTGATCGCCGAGCAGCACGATGTCCGTGAACCCGTGCGCGCGAAAGCTCTCCGCCGCCGATTCGAGCGTCTTCTCGAACACGTCGTCGGGTACCGTGATCGTGCCGGGAAAGCGCATGTGCGACGTGGGCGGATTCGTGCTGCCCTCGGGAACGTACGCGATCACCGGCGCGACGAGCGCGTTGCCGAGCGCGCGCGCGATGCGTTCCGACAACACCGCGACGCGCGCGTTGTGCTTGCCGACGGCGATGAACGGCCCGCTCTGCTCGGTGCCGCCGATCGGAATGACGATCGTCGTCGTACCGTGGTGCACGGCGTCGCGGATCTCCGTCCAGGTGAGCTGCTCGAGCAGCACGGTGTCCGGCGCTGCGGCCGCGGCGCGCGGCGCAACGGTCACCAGCGCGCCGGCAACGAGCCACGGTACCATGAACGAAGCGGCGATTCGCATGAGGGCGGACCGTTCGACGGCGACCGCGGGGCCCCGCGCGGAACCACGGATGCGAGGCGGTCTCGGCGGCTCAACGAGCGGGAGGTCTCCGAGCCGCCACCAACACCGCTCCGGTGGTCGTTCACGTCGTCGACGGCACCTACGAGCTTTTCGCCACTATTACGCGCTGCCGTCCGCGCGCGACGACGACGGCCGGGAGGTCGCCGCGGTCCGTGGCGTGCTCGGGTCGATCCGCGGCTTGCTGCGGGCCGGCGCGACGCATGTCGGCGTCGCGACCGATCACGTGATCGAGTCGTTCCGCAACAGGCTGTGGCCGGGATACAAGACGGGCGCGGGCATCGATCCTGATCTTCTGGCACAGTTCCCGCTGCTCGAAGAAGAGCTCGTCGCGGCCGGAATCGTCGTGTGGCCGATGGTGGAGTACGAAGCCGACGACGCGCTCGCGGCCGCGGCTTCGATAGCAGCCGCCGATCCGCGCGTGGAGCGCGTGATCATCTGCACGCCGGACAAGGACGTCGCGCAATGCGTGCGCGGAACGCGCGTCGTGCAGCTCAACCGGCGCACGCGCACGTTCTTCGACGAAGCAGGCGTCGTCGCGAAGTTCGGCGTTTCCCCGGCAAGCATTCCCGACTACTTGGCGCTCGTCGGGGACGCCGCGGACGGCTTTCCCGGATTACCCGGCTGGGGTGCGAAATCGACGGCGGCGGTTCTCGCGAAATACGGGCACCTCGAATCAATCCCCGCCAACGGGCGCGACTGGAACGTGAACGTCACGAGCGCGGGCACGCTCGCGCAGACGCTGCGGCGAGACTACGACCGTGCGCTGCTCTTTCGCGACCTCGCGACGCTGCGCACCGATATCGCGTTGTTCGACGACGTCGAAACGCTGCGCTGGCGCGGCGCTACGCCGCAGCCGGCGTAGGCCGGCCGCCGTCAGTCGTCGTCCGGCGGCGCGTCCGAGGGCGGCATCGCGATGAAGTCGGCGACGCTCAGCGCCGTTGCGATCGGGGCGTAGCTCCGCGGCGGCTTCGTGAAGTCGAAGCAGTCGCTCAGATCGTCGGCGCGCGCATCGGTCGTGCCCAAGCTGGGCAGCGCGAAGACCTCTTCGACGAACTTGAGGATGCTGCCGAACTCGTATTGCCGGTGTGAGACGTAGCCGTGCTTGGCGTACGGAGAGATGACGAGCATCGGAACGCGAAAGCCGAGACCCATCGCGTCGAGCTGCGGCGGGCGCACGTGGTCGTACCAGCCGCCCCAGTCGTCCCAAACGACGATGACGACGGTGTTCTTCCAGTACGAGCTGCGCCCGAGCGCGTTGACGACCGTTGCCACCCATTGCGGACCGAGGTCCGTTCGGTACGCCTGCTGCTGCCCGCCGATCCCGTAGGTCTCGTGGTCGGAGCTGCGAAAATCCGGCGTCACCCAGCTCATCGACGGCAGCGCGCCCGTCGAGATGTCCGTCAGCACGCGCGTTTGCGGCGTCACCACGTTCGCGGCCCAATCCGGCCCGTAACGAATGTGGTGGATCGCATCGAAGGCCGACCAAATGGAGCCGAGATCGGTCGGCGTCGGTGCGTAGGAGTGCCACGACACGCGATTGTCGTCCATGACGTCCGCGAGCGTCCGATAGTCGAAGCACGGGAACACCGCGGGGCCGTCGGCCCGCCCGTCGGAGCCGATTTGGCGCACTCGCACGTCGGGCGGTGAGTCGCAGCCCCACCAAAACACATTGTTCGCGGTCCTGTTCGGATTATCGATCGCGCCCGTCGCCGTGCCCGCGATGAGGTATTGGTGCGCCGGGAAGCTGGGACCGCCGACGGACGCGAACGTGTGGTCTGCGAGCGTGAACTCGCGCGCGAGCGCCCAGTAGGGCTTCGTCTCGATTTGCGGCACGTATGCGTACGGGAAATCGCCGGTACGCTGTCGCGGCAGCGTGCCGATCGTGTCGAACCCGTTCATCCGTCCGTGGTTATAGGAGTTCAAGAACGTCTGACGCGCGTGGTCGACGTCGACGGGGGCGTTGAGACTGACCGGGTGCAACGCGACGACGGAATCGTCGTGGCGGCGTCCGGAGCGCACCGTGTCGGCGCCCGGAAAGCCGTTGAAGAGATTGTCGAAGCTGCGGTTCTCCTGAATGACGACGACGACGTGCTCGATGACATCCCGAGGAGGCGCCGCTTGCGCATCGCGCGCGGATACGAGTGCGACCAGCGCAAAAGCGACCGCAACGGCCCGTGGCGCTGCTTTGCCGGTCTCACGACCCTTCGGACCGCTCATGCCCATGAAGCCGCCCTCCTTCGGACACACTGGGGGATCCATCGTACCCTGATTCTCGGCCCGCGGTCTCTCTGCTGTATCTCCGTAACGCCCGGTATCATCGCGCCAGCAGGAGTACCGCCCGATGACAACACCGTTCTTCGCTCAATCGCCATATTTTCCGATCGCCATCGGATTCTTCGGTCTCGCGACCGGCTATTTCGTCTGGGGCGGCCAGGCGCTCTTCGGTTTTCCGAAAGAGACGCCTGAGTCGAACCGCACGATCGCGCTCTGGGGCCTATGGATGAGCGGCTTCATGCAGTTCATCACCGGCATCTATCTGATCGTCGGGCTCACGTGGTTCGGCGTTTTCGACAAGGCGGCGCCGCTCTACATGGCAGCGCTCGCGTTCACGGCCTACGGCGTCCACTGGTTCGCGGTGTCGTATCGGCGGTACGTCGGCGGAAGCCTCGGGCCGGAGGGATGGATGGCAATCCCGTTCACGCTGCTCGGCATCCTCGGTGCGAGCGTCTTCTTCGCTGCCGGCGACGTGCCGGTCGCGATTCTGTTCGTCGGCTTGGCCTTGGTCTACCTCACCGAGATTCCGACGAACTTCGGGGTGTTCAACGGCGGGCGGCG
>JAXDMB010000123.1:0-13251 GCA_034666325.1 Vulcanimicrobiota bacterium | reverse complement strand
GGGTTGCGCGCGCGCGCACCGAGCGCGACCTCCAAGTTGGCGGTATCGCTGTCCGTCACCACGACGATGGCGCGCGCGTTGGCGATGTTGCACAGGTCCAGCGTGGCATCGCGCGTCGCGTCGCCGGTGAGCAGCTCGATCTGCCGCCGCCGCGACATCTCGATCACCGCGGGATCGGGCTTCGTCTCCACCACGACGACCTTCTGGTGCAGCGCGCGAAGATATTCGATCACGCGCGTTCCGACGTTGCCCGCGCCGCACACGAGCACGTGGCCGCGCGTGCGGATCGGACGCAGACCCTGGATCGCGTTGAACTGCGCGCGCGTGAGCGCCGCCGTGGCGAACGCGATGAAGATCCCCGTCGCGGCGACGCCCGCGAACATCGCGGCGCTCGCCACGATCATCGCGGGCGCATGCCCCAGCGGCGTGACGTCGCCATAGCCCGTGCTCGTGAACGTCGTCGCGACGAAGTAGAACGCCGTGACGGGGTCGCGGTGCAGCGCGAACGCGAAGTAGACGACCGCGAGGACGAACATCGTCACGGTCGCTCCGATGACGCGCGCGAGGATCGGGTCGAGCGTGCGGAGCGCGCGCAGCCGCTTCCCCAGCGCGACGCGGAGGCGAAGCAGATGGTTGCGGCGGCGCTCCACGCGCGCGGTGCTGCGCGTTGCCGCGGTCGCCTCGAGCTGCACGACGCACGCGAACGCGATCACTTGGTCGTCGGGCGCGAGCACGCGGTCCGGCGCGGCGGCCGGGGAGCCGTTCACGGCGACGATTCGCGCGCAGAGCCGCTCCTGTGCCGCTCGCACGGTGAGCCCGGCGATGCCGGATCCGGCGCCCGAACGCCGCGCGAAGCCGGTCTGCACGCCGTCGACGTCGGGAAACTGGAGCGAGTAGAAGCACGACGGGTCGAGCGCCGCTCCGACGAACGACGCCGCGGAATGCGAGGACAGCGACAGCACGGAACAGTTCGGCAGGTTCTGCTCGAGCTTGCGTCCCAGGGTGCGGTTGAACTGCCGAAGCACCACGCGGATGCCGGGGTTGAGGTCCCGGGCCTTGAGCGCCACCTGGAGATTGAGGCGGTCGTCGTCGGCCAGCGCCATGATGGACGCCGCTTCACGCACACCGGCGAACCGGAGCGCCTCATCGTGGTTGGGCGCGTGGGAAACGTAGCGACAGCCCAGCGTCTCGAGCTTCGCGGCGAGATCGTCGTCCTGCATCCACAGCAGCGACACGCGGTGTCCCTGCGTAGCGACGAGCTCCTCGCACACGCGCACCGCGAGCGCGTCGCCGCCCACGACCACGATCAAAGGAACCGTTAGAGGAACCGCACTCATGTCATCGTCTTCGGCCCAGACCGCGCACCCGCTCGCCGAGCGTCTCATTCGGGACGCGCGGGAGCACGCGCTCGACGGGCCCGTCATCGAGGTAGGCACCGGTTCGGGGCGCAACACGCGGGCCCTGGTCGAGGCCGGGGTGCCCAACGTGAGCGTGCCCGACAGCACACCGTACACGCAGCTCCCGGGCACGCGCGACAACTACGGCGCGGCGCTCTCGACGCACGCGTACTTGCACGGCGCGAGCCCGAAGCTGCGCGCCGGGATCGCGGAGCTGCGGCGCGTGCTGCGGCCCGGCGCGCCGGCGTACCTCACGCTCGGCTCGATCAAGGACGCGCGGTACGGGCTGGGCATTCCGCTGGACGAGCGCAGCTTCGCGCCCGGCGAAGGCGACGAGGCGGGGATCCCGCACGCGTACTTCGACCGTGACGGCGTCATCGAGGTGCTGCTGGGCTTCGACATCGACGCGATGGAGGAAGTGGAGGTGGACGACATCGTAGGCCGCTGGGCGCACGGCGCGGACGACGACGTTGCGGGCCGGGTGCACTGGTTCGTGGTCGCCCGCCGGAAATGAGCGGTCAGTAGCGGGGAACGGCCGGGTCGACGGATGTCGACCAGGCGTCGATACCGCCCGTGAGGTTGATCGCGTTGCCGTAGCCGTTCGCTTCGAGGAATTGCGCGACGCGCTCGCTGCGGCCGCCGTGATGGCACATCACCACGAGCGGCTTGTCGCGCGGGATCTCGTTCATCCGCGCGGGGATCTCGCGCATCGCGATGACGGTCGCCCACGGGATCGCCGCGGTTTCGATCTCATCGGGCTCGCGCACGTCGAGCAGCACGAGGTCGTCGCCGGCGTCGTGGCGGCGCTTGAGCTCGTCGACCGAGATCTCCGTCATGCGCGCTCCGCGTGCTTGGTGGCGATGAGGTTCTGCATCGAGCTCGACGCGTTCGCGTAGAGGCGCTTTTCCATGCGGCCGGCGAGGAACGCTTCGCGTCCCGCTTCCACCGCGAGGCGCATCGCGCACGCCATCCGCACGGGATCGCGCGCCGCCGCGATGCCGGTGTTCATCAGCAGCGCGTCGACGCCGAGCTCCATCGCGAGCGCGGCGTCCGACGCCGTTCCGACGCCCGCGTCCACGATCACCGGCACGTTCGCGCGCTCCTTGATGAGCCGGATCGAGTACGGATTGCACACGCCCAGACCGCTGCCGATCGGCGCCGCGAGCGGCATCACCGCGGCGCAGCCCACTTCTTCGAGCCGCTTGCACGCGATCGGATCGTCGACCACGTACGGCAGTACCGTGAAGCCGTCGCGCACCAGCTCTTCCGCGGCGATGATCGTTTCACGCGTGTCGGGGTAGAGCGTCTCCGGGTCGCCGATCACTTCCACCTTGATGAGATCGGTGCCGAGCGCTTCGCGCGCGAGCTTCGCGGTGAGCACGGCGTCCTTCGCGGTGTAGCAGCCGGCGGTGTTCGGCAGCAGCGTCATGTGCTTGCGATCGATGTAGTCGACCAGCGTCTTGCCGCTCGCGTCGTCGAGGTGCATGCGGCGGATCGCGACGGTGACCATCTGCGCGCCGCTCGCCTCGTGCGCTTGCTGCATGACGTCCAGCGACGGGTACTTGCCCGTGCCGATGAACAGCCGCGAGTTGAACACGTACTTGCCGATGCGCAGCGTGTCGGTATCGACGTTGGTTTGCATGTCAGCCCCCTGCCACCGCGACGATGATCTCGAGCCGGTCGCCCTCGCGCAACGCCGTTGCGGCGTGATGCGCGCGCGGCACGACGCCGTCGTTCAGCGCGACCGCCGTTCCGTCGCGGCGCACGCCGAGCGTCTCGAGGAGCGCGTCCAGCGTCACGCCGTCGCCGACGTCGCGCGACTCGCCGTTGACCGAAATCGTCACGCGATGACGTTCGCGACCGCGCCCGTGGGCTCCGTTCCGCCGCGCCCCGGGGCGAAGGGAGCAAGGACATCGTCATGGCCGTCCATCACGAGCTCCGCGATCGCGCGCGCCGTGACCGGAGCGAGCAAGATGCCGTTGCGGTAGTGCCCGGCCGCGACGACGTAACCGCCCAGCGCGGTCGCGCCGAGGTACGGGCGACCGTCGTGCGAGGCCGGCCGTAAGCCCGCCCATGTTTCCACCACGGCGAACGACGCGAGCGGGGGTGCGACCGCGAGCGCGGCGTCGAGCAGATCGTGCAGACCGGCCGCCGTCACGCGCGCGTCGAAGCCGCGCTCTTCGACGGTCGCGCCCACCAGCAGACGGCCGTCGCCGCGCGGCACGAGATAGCGGTGGCCGAGCCACACGAGCGCGCGCAGCGCGTTGCGCGGAACGCCGATCGCGAGCATCTCGCCGGCGACCGGCCGCACCCGAACGCGCGCGTGCTCCGGCACGCCGTCCAGCTCGCGGGCCCACGCGCCGGCGGCGTTGATCACGGTGGCGGCCGTCGCAAAGCCGTAGGCGGTGCGCAAACCGCGCACGCGGCGCGCATCGCATTCGAGCACGAGACCGTCGACGCGCTCGAAGCGCACGCCGAGCGATTCGCATGCGGCGTGCAGCGCGCGCCCGAGACGGCGGTTGTCGACCTGCGCTTCGTTCGCGACGAACAGCGCGCCCGCGAGGTTCTTCGCGAGCATCGGCTCGCGCGCGAGCACGTCGCCGCGGTCGAGCATCGCGACGTCGCCGCCGTTCGCGCGAAACGTCTGCGCGTGCGCGGCGAGCTCGGCGAGCCGCGCACCGTCGAGCGCAACGTGCAGCGTCCCGTCACGCCGGAAGCGCGCATCGACGCCGGTCCGCTCGCGCAGCTCGTCCACGAACGCGGGATACATCGCAAGCGATTGGCGGCAAAGCGCGAGCATCGCCGCATCCGGCATCTCCTCGCTGAAGGGCGCAAGCATCCCGGCGCCGGCCCACGAAGCCGCCCGCGCGGGCTCATCACGGTCGTACACCGTAACGGAAACCCCGCGCTTCGCAAGCTCGTACGCGACACCGAGCCCGATGAGCCCGGCGCCGACGACGATGACGTCAGCCACGGCGCGTCGCGGCCGTCACATGCCCGTGTAGACGGGGCCTTCGCCGCCTTGCGGCGGGACCCAGGTGATGATTTGGTAGGGGTCCATGATGTCGCACGTCTTGCAGTGCACGCAGTTCGCGAAGTTGATCTGCAGGCGGCCTTCCGCCGGCGCGCTGCCGTTCTTGGTGAAGTGCGGCTCGTACACCGCGGCCGGGCAGAAGTACTGGCACGGGTTGCCGTACTCGACCGTGCACTTCTCCGCGCAGATGTTCGTGTCCGATACGTGCAGGTGCGCCGGCTGGTCCTCGTCGTGGATCGAGCCGGATTTGAAGACGTCCGTCACCTTGTCGAACGTCAGCTTGCCGTCGGGAACCACGCGCTTCGTGCGCTGCACCGGCGTCAGCTCGCTGAGCTTCTTCATCCGCGCGTAGCCGTGCTCGCCCGCGAGCTTGTCCTTGATGCCGAAGCCGCGGCCGCCCGTCATCATCGACGCCTGTGCGTTCATCAGACCGCCGATCAGGCCGCTGCTGAAACCTTGGTGGAAGTTGCGCGCCGCGTGCAGCTCGGTGAACGACCACGACGATCGAAACTTTTCCTCGTACGCGGACAGCTTGTTCGCGGACGTGTCTTCCGCTTGCAGCGCGTCGAAGATCGACTCGGCGGCCATCATGCCGGATTTGATCGCGAGATGGATGCCCTTGAGGCGCAGTCCGTTCAAGAAACCGGCGCTGTCGCCGACGATGCAAAGGCCGTCCGCGTAGAAGCGCGGCATCGCGTGCAAGCCGCCTTCGGGAATCGCCTTCGCCCCGTACCGGATCATCTCGCCGCCCTCGAGCAGCGCACGGATCGCGGGATGCAGCTTGTAGCGCTGGAAGTTGTCGTGCGGATCGGTCGTCGGATCGGCGTAGTCGAGGCCGGTGACGAGGCCGATGTCGATGATGTCGCCGGTCATCGCGTAAATCCAGCCGCCGCCGAAGGTGTTCCACAGCGGCGCGCCGAGCGTGTGGATCACGCTGCCCGCTTTGAGCCGGTCCGGGACGCGCCACAGCTCTTTGATGCCGACCGCGTACACCTGCGGATCGCGGTCTTTGTCGAGCCCGAGCCGCGCGACCGCCGTCTTGGTAAGCGTGCCGCGCGGGCCTTCGCCGAGCACGACGACTTTCGCCATGAGATCCGGACCGGGCTCGTAGTTCGACTTGTGCGAACCGTCGTGCGCGACGCCTTTGTCGCCGACGCGCACGCCGATCACGCGGTCGCCGTCCCACAGCAATTCCTGCCCGGGAAACGCGGGGAACACGTCGATGCCGAGCTCTTCGGCTTTCGCCGCCATCCATTTCGTGAGGTTCGAGAGCGACGCGACGTACTTGCCGTGATTGTTCATCACCGGCGGCGTGAACGGCGCCTGGATTTTCCCGCCGTTGGTGAGAAACCACAGCGCGTCGCTGGTGACGGGCGTATCGAGCCCGCCGGTGATGTCTTCATCGGGAAACAGCTCGTGCAGCGCCTTCGGATCGACGACGGCGCCCGAGAAACCGTGATTCCCGATCTCGCCGCCCTTCTCGATCACCATGATCGCGAGCTCGACCCCGGCGGGCTTGGCCAGCTGCTGCAGCCGAATCGCGCCGGCAAGCGAGGCAGGGCCGCCTCCCACGAACAGGACGTCGACGTCGAGGGAATCGCGCTGTGGCATGACCCGCCGGGTTTCGCGCACCGACCCGACGGCTCCCGGGATGCCGCTTGCTACAAGAGCGACAGTATCGTGGCCACCGCGACCCGGTGGGCGGCGATGCGTTCGTTCCATGGGCGCGGGCGTGGCGTTTCGAACGTCAGCGCCGCGGGCGTGCCGCGGTACATCAGTGCCAGCGTGCTCGGAAGGCCGGGGAACGCGCGAACCTCCGCGTCGTAGTCCACCAGCACGGTGCCGCGCTCCAGCCGGTACATCTCGGCTGGATCGAGACCCGCCGGCGCGCCCAGGTCGAACTCGTCGCTCAGCGTTTGAACCGGGTGTCCGGCGTTATCGAGCGCGGTGACGATCGGGCCGGAGAAGTACGGCGCGAAACCGGAGCGCAGCGGCTCGTAGACGTAACAGCCCTCCGCTTCGAAATCTTCGTGCAAGTCGATCGCGAATGCAAAGCGGCGGTCGCGGTTGGCGGTGAACACGGCGCGCGCCTCGGGCGTCGTTCCGCCGCGCGAGAAGCTGCGGTTGACATCCTCGCCTTCCGCGTTCGCCCGCGTTCCGGCGTGATAACCGCTCGGGTTCAGGCATGGCCAAATGCGGTACGCAAACCGCGGATCGAGCAGGCCGTCGCGCACGATCGAAAGCAGTGCCCAGGGTGCGGCCGGCTCGTCGCCGTGGACACCCGCCGACAGGGAGACCAGCGGCGCGGCGCCGTCGCCGATCTCGGCGAACAGCAGCGTGCGCGGCGCGCCCACGCACGCGACTTCGCGAACGCGCACGCCGAGCGGCCGCAGCGCGCGCCACGCTGCCGCGAGCTCGTCGTACGGCGGCGCACCGGGCGTTACGCCGGCCGCGTGCGTCACGCCAGCGGCGTTCCGCTGATCGCGGCGTCGAGCAGCTCGATGGGATGCGCCGCGCGCAGCTTCACGCCGCGTTCGCGAAAGATCGACTGCATCTGCAGCGTGCAGCCGGGATTGGCGCTCGCGACCAAGTCGGGCGCGACGCTCTGCACGTTGTCGACTTTGCGCACGCCGATCTCGTGCGCCGACTCCGGCTGGAAGAGGTTGTACGTTCCGGCACTGCCGCAGCATTGGTCGCCGTTCGGAATTTCGAGCAGCTCGAGGCCCGGAATGGTTCGCAGCAGTTCGCGCGGCTGCGAGCGGACGCGTTGCGCGTGCGCGAGATGGCACGCGTCGTGATAGGCGACGCGAAACCGCAGCGGCTTGCGCGGCGCGCGCGGTTCGAGCGTCGCGAGATATTCGTTCACGTCGCGCACCTTTGCGGCGAAGCGCTGTCCGCGGTCGCGCCATGCCGGGTCGTCGGCGAAGATCTCGCCGTACTCTTTGAGCGTCGAGCCGCAGCCCGCGGCGTTGATGATGATCGCGTCGACCTGCGCCTTCTCGAAGCGGGCGATGAGCGAGCGCGCGAAACGCTTCGCTTCGTCTGGACGGCCGCTGTGCAGCGAGAGCGCGCCGCAGCAGCCTTGTCCGCGCGGGACGAGGACCTCGCAGCCTTCGGCGCTGAGCACGCGAATCGTCGCCGCGTTGACGTTCGGGAAGAACGCGCGCTGCACGCAGCCCGCGACGAGCGCGACGCGCGCGCGGCGCCGGCCCTTCGCAGGCGTGCGCGCGGGGAGCTTCGCGAAGGCGTCGCCCAATGAGATCGCCGGCGCCATGGTCGCGAGCTGGCGGAGCCGCGGCGGCAGCAGCTTCCCGAGCGGCCCCGCGGCCATGCGCGTGAGCCCGAGCTTCGAGCCGAGCCAGAGTGCGGGAATCATCGCGCGCAAACGGCGCGGATACGGAAACAGCGCGAAGACGAGATCGCGAAACGCACGGTCGTCCGGCGCGCGCGTGACGTTCTCTTCAACGCGCGCGCGTGTCGCTTCGATGAGCAAGTCGTAACGCACGCCCGACGGGCACGCGGTAACGCACGCCATGCAGCCGAGACACGCGTCGATGTGCCCGGCGACGACGTCGTCCAGCGGAATCGTGCCGTCCTCGAAGCCCTTCATCAAGTCGATGCGCCCGCGCGGCGAGTCCATCTCCTCACCCCACGAGTTGTACGTGGGACACGCGGGCAAACATAACCCGCAGTGCACGCAGTCCGCGATCAGATCGCGGTACTCGCGCCGCGGCGATTGCGGATCGTGCGCGTGCGGATCGGTGACGGGGACGGACACTACAGGCCTCCGATGAAGCGGCCCGGGTTGCAGAGGCCGTGGGGGTCGAAGTTGTTTTTCAGCGTGCGCATCAGCGGGAGCGACCGGGGCGGCGGACCCCATGCGTCGATGAGGCCGCGCGCGGCGGGGGGCATCGCGTCGAACACGACGCGGCCGCGGCGGTGCGTCGCGGCCGTGACCGCGGCGCGCAGGTCGCGCACGTGCCAGTCCGGGCTCGCGTCCGTTCCGCCGGCGAACGCCGCGTCGCTGATCGCGTGGAACGACACGCCGAGCGCCGGATACGCCACCGGGACGGCGAGCGGCGTTGCGGGGATGCTGCTCGCGGCCGTCGCGACGTGCTCCGACGGCGGCGCGACGACGTGCAAGCGCCACGGTCCGTCGCGCCGGACCGCGCGCTCGCGCTGTTCGTACGCTTCGCGCTCGAGATCGCTGAGCTCGACCGCCTCGACGTTGTACGCGGATGCAATGTTTTCGATCAGCGTGCGCATCTGCGCGTCCACGCCGGCTTGCGTGCCAGCGAACGTCACGACGAGCGCGTTGTAGTTGTAGAGCGCGACCGATTCCGGTTCCAACCGGCGCGCGATCAGCTCGCGCAGCACGGCGGCGATCGGCGCTTCGCGCTCGAATCGCAGCACAGCGGCGCGAGTCGCTTGCGGAATCGGATACAGGCGGAACGTCACGGTCGCGATCGCGCCCAGCGTTCCCAGCGAACCGACCATCAGCTTCGGCAGATCGAATCCGGCGACGTTCTTGATGACCTTGCCGCCGCCGCGCGCGCGCACACCGTCCGGGCGCACGATACCCACGCCGATGATGAGATCCTTCGCGGTGCCGTAGCGCTGCCGCCGGCGGCCGTACGCGTTCGTCGCCACCACGCCGCCGACCGTCGCGCGTTCCCGGTCCGCGGCGTCGAGCGGCAGCATCTGGCCGTGCGGTTCGAGGACGCCGTCGAGCTCCGCGAGCGTTATGCCGGCTTGCACGGTGATCGTCTGGTCTTCGGGCGTGTAGTCCACGACTTCATCGAGCACCGTCGTGCGAATCACGGTATCGAGCGCGCGCGGCGCGTTGCCGAGCTCGAGATGCGTCCCGCCCCCGACGAACGCGAACGGCTTGCGCTCGCCGTGCAGCTCGCGCACCATCTCCGCCAGCTCCGGAATGCTGCGCGGCGTCACGACGTCACGCGGCGTCACGCCCGCGATGCTGACCGTCACCCGCGGGCCGCTTCGCCGCTGGTTTCGGTGGCGTGCGGCACGTACACGCCCGGGCGGTCGCCGCACAGGCGTGGCGTCGGGAACATCTTGCCGGGATTGAAGCGCTGGTCCGGATCGAACGTCGTGCGGACGGCCTGCATCGTCTCCAGGTCGTCCTCGTCGAACTGTTCGCCCAAATAACACGCCTTGTCGTGGCCGACGCCGTGCTCGCCCGTGACCGAGCCGCCGTACCGCAAGCACACGCGCAAGATCTCGCCCGCGACCTGTTCCGCGGCGTGCTCCTGTCCGTCGATGCGCGCGTCGTACAGCACCAGCGGGTGCAGGTTGCCGTCGCCGGCGTGGAAGACGTTCGCGATGCGCAAGCCCGCGTTCGCGCCGAGCGCGCTGATCTCGCGCAGCACCGCGGCGATGTCTTTGCGCGGGATCACGCCGTCCTGCACGTGGTAGTTCGGCGAGATGCGGCCCATCGCGGCGAACGCCGCTTTGCGGCCTTTCCACGCGAGCTGCCGTTCCGCTTCGTCCTTCGGCGCGCGCACGTCGATCGCGCCGGCGGCGTGCAAATGCTCGCGAGCGCGCGCGGCGGTGTCTTCAACTTCCGCTTCGACGCCGTCAACGTCCATCAGCAGCAGCGCGCCCACGTCGAGCGGCCAGTCGACGCCAGTCGCCGCGACGATCGCCTCGATCGCGAGCTTGTCGCACATCTCGATCGCCGCCGGAACGATGCCGGAACCGATGATCCGCGACACCGCGTCACCCGCTTCGTCGGTCGACGGAAACGTCGCGAACAGCGTCTGCGTCTTCTGCGGCGCGCGCAAGATGCGCACCAGCGCCTCGGTGACGACGCCCGTCATACCCTCGCTGCCCACCACGACCCCGGTGAGATCGTAACCGAGCACGTCCGGTTCGCCCGCGAGCGAGCCGAGTTCTACCACCTCGCCATCCGGCGTCACGAGCGTCACGCCGAGCACGTGGTTCACGGTGAAACCGTACTTCAGACAGTGCGCACCGCCGGAGTTCTCCGCGACGTTGCCGCCGATCGTGCACACGCTCTGCGAGCTCGGATCGGGCGCGTAGTAATAACCGTCCGGACCGATCGCGCGCGTGATGTCGAGGTTGATCACGCCGGGCTGCACGCGCGCCACGCGATTCGGCAGATCCACCTCGAGGATCTTCTTCATCCGTGCGAGCCCGATCACCACGCACCCCTCGCTCGGCAGCGAACCGCCGGACAACCCGGTGCCGGCGCCGCGCGGCACGACGGGCATGTCGAGCTCGCGCGCGAGCTTCACGCACGCCGCGACCTCGTCGGTCGAACCGGGCAGAACCACGATCTCCGGCCGCACGCGATAGCCGAGCAAACCGTCGCATTCGTACGTGCGCAGCTGCGACTCCGCCACGATCGCGTTCTTCGCGCCGACGATCCCAGCGAACCGCGCGTGCAGCGCTACGGCGTCGACGGCTTTTCGAAGAGCCGCAGCCGCAACGCGATCCGATGCGCTCACCGTGTTCGTCATGAAGCGTGCGCCTCGTGCGATTTCACGGACGCGTGCGCGTCACGCGGCTTGGCCGGCGTGTCTTCCGGCTTCGCGGCAGCAGCGGCGGCTGCCAGGCGCAGCACCGCGGCGCGTGCGTTCGCGATGTGCGTTGCCGTGCGCGTCGCGGCGGCTTCTTCGTCGTGCGCGCGCAGCGCTGCTACGATCTCGTCGTGCTCCGCGATCGTCGCGCGCCGGCGGTCCGGGTCCGACAGCGACAGGAACCGGTAGGCGATCAGCTCTTCGCGGAGGTCCGTCAGCATGCGCTTCAGGCGGTCGCCGCTCGCGACGGCCAGGATGGTGTCGTGGAACGCCGTGTCGCAGCGCTCCATCTCGTTGGCGTCGTCGACCGACGTGCGCATCGCGTCGACGTGCTGCTCGAGCTTGCGCAGGTCGGCCTCGCGTGCGGTTCGCGCAGCCCGGCGCGCTGCCAGCGACTCGAGCGCCTCGCGAATCTCGAACACGCACTCCACTTCGTCGCTCTTGAGCTCGCGCACGACGCTGCCGCGCAGCCCGCGCGGCCCGAGCAGACCTTCCGCTTCCAGCCGCCGCAGCGCCTCGCGAACCGGCGTCCGGCTGGCGCCCAGGCGGGTCGCCAGCTCGGCCTCGATCACCGGCGTACCGGGCGAGAGCTCGCCTGAGATGATCGCCGCCCGCAGCCGGTCGTGGATGCGGTCTCGGAGCGGCAGTCCGCGGCGAAGCGGCTGCAGTGTCTTCGCGTGCATAGCACCACCGTACCCCGAAGGACGGCGGCCGTCAACTTTTGGGATACCGTATCCCATTGACACGAACCGCCCGGGACAGTATGGTAGTCGAAATCGGGATACGGTATCCCATAACAGCCGCCCGCCGGGAGGAACCCAAGCATGATCGCCGCCGCTCCGAGCGCTCCGCCCCGCACGATCACCGCCGCCGAAGCCGCCGTTCGCGTCATGGAGAGCGAAGGCGTCGATCTCGCCTTCGGGATTCCGGGGGCGTCGATTCTGCCGCTGTACGACGCGCTGCGCCGGTCCAGCATCCGCCACATCGTTGCGCGCCACGAAGAGGGCGCCACGCACGCGGCCGACGGCTACGCCCGAGCCACCGGCAAGGTGGGCGTCGCGATCGCCACGTCCGGCCCGGGCGGCACGAACTTCGTCACCGGCCTCTACACCGCGATGGCGGACTCGATCCCGATCATCACGATCACCGGCCAGGTTCCAGTGAGCCAGCTGCACCGCGAAGGCTTCCAGGCCGTCGACATCTGCGAGATCGTGAAGCCGGTCGTGAAGAAGTCGTTCCTCTGCAAGGAAGCGGCGCAAATCCCGTGGGTGTTCCGCGAAGCGTTCCGCATCGCGCGCGACGGCCGCCCCGGCCCCGTTCACATCGACCTGCCGCAGGACGTGCAGCAGCAAATGATCTCGTACGACGCGAGCATCGACGAGCCGCTGCCGTTGTTCAAGACGCCGCCTTCGCCCGCGAAGGTCCGCCGCGCGGTGGAGTGGCTGGCGAACGCGGAGCGTCCCGTGCTGATGCCTGGCGGCGGCGTGATCCTCGCGGAAGCGTGGGAGCCGCTCGTCGCGCTCGCCGAGCACTTGCAGCTCGCCGTGTCGCCGACGCTCATGGGCAAGGGCGCGATCGACGAGAACAACCCGCTGTACGCGGGGATCGTCGGCATTCAGACGAGCCAGCCGTTCGCGAACGCGCTGTTCCTCGAGAGCGACGTCGTGTGCGCGGTCGGCGCGCGCTTCGCAAGCCGGCACACCGGCGATCTGCCGACGTATCGCGGGAACCGCCGCTTCATCCACGTGGACGTCGAAGCGACGCAGATCGGCCGCATCTTCGAACCGGATCTCGGCATCGTCGCCGATGCGAAGCTCGCGCTCGAGGCGATGCTCGCCGAAGCGCGCCGCCTGTATCCGAACGGCGTGCAGCGCCCGGCATGGACCGGCCGCATCACCGAAGCGCGCGCAACGCTCGCGCGCAGCACGGACTTCGATCAGGTGCCGGTCAAAGGCCCGCGCGTGTTCGGCGAGCTGAACGCCTACTACGGGCCCGACACCACGTTCGTCACCGCGATCGGCCTCTATCAGATCTGGTCCGGACAGTTCCAGACCACGCACAAGCCGCTGCGCTATTTCGTGTGCGGACAAGCCGGGCCGCTGGGCTGGGAGATCAGCGCGTGCACCGGCATCAAGCTCGCGCAGCCGGAGCGCGAAGTGGTCGCGGTGGTCGGCGACTACTCGTTCGAGTTCCTCATGGAAGAGATCGCCGTGGCGGTGCAGTACCGCATTCCGTTCGTGATCGTGATGCTCAACAA
>JAXDMB010000122.1:0-10522 GCA_034666325.1 Vulcanimicrobiota bacterium | reverse complement strand
CGATCGCGTCGCGCGCGACGCCGCCCGCCACCGCGCGTTCGGTGCGCTCGTACAGAAACTCGACGATCTCCGCGAGCGCATCGTGGTAGACGTACCTCTCGGGCTCGCGCACGTTCAGCGTCCCCTTGACGTGCATCACCACGAGCGCCGCGCCGTGCTTCGCGACGACCTCCGGCAGCGCGGGATCGGACAGGCCGCTGCAGTCGTTCACCAGATGCGCGCCCGCAGCGAGCGCAGCATCGGCAACCGAGGCGGTGAACGTGTCGACCGAGATTGCAGCGTCGATCCCCGCCTCCGCGATCGCGCGCACCGCGGGCACCACGCGCGCGCGCTCCTCATCGACGGGCACGCGCCCGTTCCCGGCGGCGTACGACTGTCCGCCGACGTCGATCAACGCCGCGCCGTCCGCCGCCATCGCGCGCGCCTTCGCGACCGCGGCCTCGGCGCCGTCGACGCGCTCGTAAAACGAGTCCGGCGTGACGTTCACGATCCCCATCACGCGCGCTTCGTCGCGCATATCGAGCACGCGGTCGCGCAACCGCAGCGCCGGCGCTGCTGCGCTCGCGCGCGCGAACGCGACCAGCAGCTCATCGGCGAGCACCGCATCGTCACCGGACGCGCGCTCGCGGACGCGCTCGAGCGCCACGCGCGTCGTGCCGAGCAGCGTCGCGCCCGGCAGCGTCATGCCCGGCAGTGCCGTGTCGTCCGCCACGGCGATCGTGACGCCCGCGTCGCGCAGCAGCGCGCGCATCCCGGGCGGAACGCTCCCGCCCAGCACGAGCAGTCGCGCGTCGGCGCTCGCCGCGAGCGCACCAGCATCAGCCGCGGAAAGCGCGTCGCCGAAGCGCGCGCGCAGCGACGGCGCGTCGGAGACCGCGAGGAAACGAACGTTCACCGACGCGAGCTTACGCGCTACCGGATCGTCACCTTTGCCGGCGTGCCCATCGCCGTGACCGGCGGGCCGTACATCGCGTACGCGGTCGGCGCCGGGGCGGTGAACGCACCGGCCGTCGTCGCGCGCAGCGTGTAGCGCAAGTGCAGCGGGTTGTACGAGGAGAGCCGCGACGTGAAGAACACCACGCGGTCGTCGAAGAACTGCAAGCCGCTCCAGTTGTCGCCCGACGCGTACTGCTTCGGCTGGTATTCCAACCCGGCCGGAAGCGGGTCTTCCACCGCGACGTACTGCGTGTCCGTCTTCGCCGTCACCGTCACGTCCACGTCCACCGTGTCGCCCACGCGCCAGTCGTTGCCGCCGCGCATCGTGTACGTGCGCTGCACGCGCAAGTCGGGATCGTTTGCGACCGCGGGCGCCGCATCGTGCAGGTACTGCGTCCAGTCGGTCGACCACGACAGCGCGCCGGTTCCCTCGCGCTCGAAGCGCACCAGCGCGCCGCCGCGCAGCATGCGCGCCGGCACGACGATCGACGCGTCCGCGCGCGACAGCACCGGCGCATCGATGCGCACCGCCTTCACCACGCGCCCGTCGACCGTCACGCGCACGGTCTCGTGCGGGTCGAGCTCGTTCGACGACACCGGAACGGCCTCGGTCATCGCGTAGATCGCGGCGGCCGTGTCCTTGGTGGTGGCGAACCACGAGCCGTGCTGCTGCGTGCGCAGCCAATTCACCGTCCGCACGACGCGCGGGTCGTTCGGCGTCATCGCGTGCACGAAGCGCAGCGCGTACGCGGTCGTCTCGATCGGATCGTCCTGCCAGCGGTAGTGCCAGCCCTCGCCTTTCCAGTGCGCGTAGCCGTCCTGGTCGGTGACGCGGCGCAGGAGCTCCGCGAGCAGCGGCTGCGCGCCCGCGCGGTCGTTGAGCTCCACGTGCGCCAGGCCGAGCACCGCGAGCGCGTACGCGTTGACGTCCTTTGCGTGCGCGTCCGCTTTCGCGAGCAGGTCGCGGTCGACGGCGCCCGGCTGCGCGTTCGCCAGCGCGAACAGCATGAACGCGCGCGTGTTCCAGTCGCTGTTCGGCTGCGACCCGCCCCAGTACGCGAGCGTGTTCACCGGACCGCGCATTTGCGCGTCGACGCTGCGCACGCCCCGCGCGAGCACGTCGGGCGGCACGGCGTAGCCTTCGCGCGCGAGCTCCGCCAAGCCGTACAGCGCGTACGCCGACATGAACGGATTCGCCGCGTCGTGCTCCCACCAGCCCCACGAGCCGTCGGCGTGCTGCAGCTTCGCGAGCCGGTCGACGGCGCGCTTCGCGACGTCCGCGGGCGCCGGGCCCTCGGGCGGCGGCAGCTTGATGCGCTTGCGCATGCGGTCGACGTACACGGCAGGAAGCGCGGCCGACATCGTCTGCTCCACGCAGTAGTACGGGTACACTTGCAGCAGCCGCATCCCCGCGACGAGCTGCGCGAGCGCGCTCGGCGCGAGGTCGATGCGCAGGTCGCCGGCTTCCGCGCCCGCGGGCAGCTTGAGCGCGACGGACGCCGACTGCGGCAGCATGCCGGCGGCGCGCTCGTGCTGCGCGGTGCCGGACGTCTCCACCGGTAGCGTGATCCGCATGCCGTCGCTGAGCGCGCCGCTCGTTCCGGCCAGCCGCAGCGACGACGTCCCGAGCTCGCCGCCGCGCACGTCCCACTGCGCGCTCGCGACCGCGCGCGCGTCGAAACGTGCGGTCGTCGTGTCGTCCGCGACGCCGAGCATCGGTGCGGAAAAGCGCAGCCGCGCGCTCTTCGCCGGCGGAACGCCCTGCGCGATCGCGGTGATGCGAGCCGCGTCGCCGCGGCGCAAGAACCGCGGCGCGCTGAGCCGCACGAGAAAGTCCTTGGTCACGAGCACGCTGCCGGAGCCCGCGCCAATGTCCGAGCCTTGCGTCACCGCCAAACCGCTCGCCGTGTACGACGTGAGCGAGTCGGGCCAGTCGAAGGCGACGACCGCGTTGCCGTCCGCCGCCGTCACCACCGACGGCGACCAGAACGCCGTGTCGCGGAAGTCGTTGCGCAATTGCTCGAACGACGGCTGCGCCGCGCCCGCAACGGCCGGCGCCGGCGGAGGCGGCACGGGCTCCGGCGCCGCTAGCGAGGCGGACGCCCTCGTGACGGTGCGGCCGATCGTCATCAGCGGATACTCCCGATACGTTCCGATCGCCGTGTCGACGCTGGTCCACGTCGCGTTCTCGTTGCGGTTCGGACCCGCCGAGCCGTAGAACACGTCGAACGGATCGCCCTGGCGCGCTTGGCGCAGCGCGAAGATCGCGTCGTCCACCACCGCGACGCCGACCTGCGCGCGCACCGGTTTACCGTCGCCGTCCTCCACGTGCAGCGCGAACCGCGCGCGCTCGCCCGGCGCGTAACGCGCTTTCCCGGGCCGGATCGCGACGCGCAGCCGGTGCGGCGCAGGCACGACGTTGAGGATCGCGCTCGCACTTTGGACTCCGCCGCGCCCCGGCGCCGTGACGGTGACGCGATAGCGCGCGACGCCGGCCGGCGGTTCCACCTCGATCGTCGACGTTTCGGAAGTTAGCCGCGTGACCGACACGCGGTCGCGCGCGCCGCCGATTACACGCACGAGCGCATCGACGTCGCGATACGGCGCGGTGACGAGCAGCAGCGCCTTCTCGCCGGGGCCGTATTCCGCTTTTTGCGGCGTCAGCGCGATGCGGTCGAACGCGTACTGGCGGTCGTAGCGCTCCGACACCACCCACATGGTTGCAATGGTGGAGACGGAACGGTTGCGCTCGTCTCTCGATTTCGCGACGATCTCGTAATAGCCCGTGGCCGCCGGTTTCCAGCGCACGATCGCGCTGCCCGTATCGTCGGTGACGATGCTCGCCGCGTCGGCGGACTGCGGCTCGCGCACCGATTCCCGACCGTTCCATGTGATGCGCTCGAATCTGACCTCCACGGGCGTGCGCGGACGCGCCTCGTTCGCCGCGTACGCGAGGCTGCGGACGGCCAGATTCACCGTGTTGCCGGCCTTGACGAAGTACGAGCCCGGCACGACGCTGAGATAGAACGACGCAGGGACGATCTGCGCGCGGGTCTGCGCGGTGACCGTGCGGCCGGATTCGTCGCGGCCGTCGATCTCGACCGTGAGCTCCTTCTCCGTCGTAACGTCGGCCGTCGGGATCGCGAGCGTCGCCCGCCCGGCGGCGTCAGCCGTGGCGTCCCCCTCGAACTCCGGCGGGTTATCCGCGTTCCAGTCGGGCGGGACATAGCCGGCGAACCGGAACGGCGTGCCGCCGCGCCACCAGCGGTACGACGGGCGAAAGTACCCGCGGTAGTGCAGCTTCATCCCGGCTGCCGGCCGGCCGAAGAAATAGCGCGCCGCGACGCCGACGCGGATCGGGTCGCCGCTCACGGTGAGGGGCGGCGGCGCGACGTCGATCAGGTACTCCGGCTTCTTGTAGGCCTCGACCGCGAGCGACGTCACCGCCGGGCGGTCGTCGACCGGCCCGACGATGATGTCGTAGCCGCCGAGCTCCGCGTCACCGGCCAGCGCGAACTCGCCCTGCAGCGTGCCGAACGCGTCCAGCGTGCGCGTCGCGCGCGCGATCTCTTTGGAGCGCGCGTCGCGCAGCAGCACGGTGCGCTCGCCGGAAGGCGCGGTCAACGCGCCGGGATCGCCCTCGCGCAGGATCGCGCGGTACCGCACGCGGTCGCCGGGGCGGTAGATCGGCCGGTCCGTCTGCACGTACCCGGCATGGGAAACGCCGCGCTGAAAGCTCGCCGCGGCCCGCGCGACGGCCGCGGAGCCGTCCGCGCCGCGCGCCACCACGACGTCCGTCTCGCTGAGATCGGGGCGCTCGAACGACGCGAAGCCGCCGGCGCCGGCGCGCACCGTCTCGACGTTCCCGCCCACGACGCGCAACCGTTCGAACGTGACGTCGTCGCGCGCGTGGAAGCTCTTGAGATCCACGGCGAACGCGGTGAAGCGGTTCCCCGCGTCGCTGGTCGTGATGCCGATGGTCGTGACGCTCACGAACACCGTGCCGACGAGCTCGCCGTTGCCGCGCACGCGCAGCGCGTAGAACCCCGGCGGCAGTGCGCCGACCGACACGTTCTGCGCAGCGGCGTCCGATTCGACGTGCGCGCGCGCGGTGCGCACGGCGCTCCGTCCGACGAACACGGATTCGGCGACGCGCAGGGCGGGCTCGCGCAGCGCGATGCCCGCGGCGTCGTCCACCGAGAGCGCAAATGCCGCGACCTCGACGTCCGCGGCGGTCTGCGTCACGACGTCGAGCCGCACCGGCGTGCCGGGCGTGAAGGTCGCCCGGGTCGCCGCAAGCAGAAACGGTGGGCGCGCGGCGGCCGCGGGAACCGCGGCACAAACGCCGAGCAGCACGGCGAGCGAGAGGAGCCGGAACAGCGCCTTCATCCGGGTGCATTCGACGAGGCGGCGACCGCTCACCGCCCCGTCAATGCGTGATTCGCGTTAAGTCCGGGCCTTTTTCGCGGCGGTGCCCGGCGTGGGCGACGACGCGGGGGTCGCGGTCGGCGCCGGGGAGTGCGACGGCTCCGTCGTCGGCGCGTTTGTCGGCTCCGGCGAATGCGACGGCGTGCTGGACGGCTGGGTCGTCGGCGCGTGCGTCGGTTCGGGCGAATGCGACGGCGTGCTCGACGGCTGCGTGGTCGGCGCATGGGTCGGTTCCGGCGAATGCGACGGCTCGCTGGACGGCTGGGTCGTCGGCGCGTGCGTCGGTTCCGGCGAGTGCGACGGCGCGGTGGTCGGCGAGCTGGACGGGCGCGGCGTCTCGAACGGCGTCACCACGCCGATATGGACGACGGCGCTCGAACCGCGGTCGCCCAGACCGACGATCACGCAGCGGCCCTGGCCGACGGGCGTGATGGTCCACGTCGGGCTCGCGCCGCTCGTGTTCACGACGCCGGTGCAGTCGCCGTGCAGCGTGAACGGGCCGGTGAAGCCTTGCTGCGCGAACGTCACGGGGACCGGCGCCGACGTGATCGACGCGAACTGCACGTTGGCCGGGGTCGCCAGAATCGCGGCGGGCTTGCCTTCCGACGGGGGGTTCGACGGGACGCTGGACGGCACGGGAGTGGGCGACGCGACGGTCGCGCTGACCGCGTACACGGCGAAATAGTACGCCTGATTCGCCACGAAGGTGATCGGCTGGCCATTCGACGCGAAGGCGAGCTTCGTGCCGGGCTTACCGGCGGCGGTCTGGGCGGCCGACACGGTGGCCGGCCCTTCGAAGCCGGCCTGCCAGCCCGCAGCGGAGCGGAGCGGGTCGATGAACGCCAGCCAATAGCTCACGGCGTTCGTCGGCAGCGTGCCCGGCACGACGAACGTGAAATCCGGTGCCTGCGGCATGGTCACGTCGGCCGAGAACTGCAGGCGAAGATACGCGATGACGGTCTTCTTGTTGTCCTCGCGCAAGCCGCGCACGGACGACACCGCGCGGCGGACCGCAAGCGCGGGAAGCGACGCGTCCGCGGCGCTCGAGTAGGTCGCGGCGACGGTGGCGTCGGGCGGGACGTTCGCGCTCGCCGGTATCGCGGCGTTGGCCGATGCACCGCTGGCGTCGGACGCGAGCGGCACCGGCACGGTGGCGGCGCCGGGCGCCGGGGTCGGGATCGCGACCGCGTCGGTCGACGAGAAGTTGCCCGACGGCGTGATCGAGGGAGCCGTGGTTGGCCCGCCCGGGGGGAGCGGGCCGCCCGGGGCACTCGTCCCTGAGCCGCCGCCTCCACCCCCGCAGGCAGCGAGGAGCGCGACGCCAAGAACGGCGCCGCCAAGAAGCGCTGAAATCCGTTTCATGCTGAGATCATCGGCGGATGCCGTGAGAAATCCATGAATTAGGCCGTGTGGTGACCGTCACACAGATACCGCTACGCGCACGGCGCGTGCGGTGCCATCACAGTCTGCGAACGTCTCGCAGGTGCGGCGGCACCGCTCTATTGGGAAATTAGCGCTTAGATCGAGCGAATGTTTTGCGCGTGCAAGACTCCGTTGACCCGTACGCGCAGATCGACGAGGTGCGCGCGCGTGCCGTCGTCCCGCGCGGCCGACACCGCGTTGTCCAAGCGCGACGACAAGCGCATGAGATTGTAGCGCGACAGCGCCTGCGTCTCGCGTGGAAGGTTCAGCTGATCCGCGTACGCCGACGGCAGCGCGACGATCTGCATCTGCAAGTCGGCGAAGCGGCGCTGCAGCTCGCGGTGGGCGGGATCGATGCGCGTGCGCCCGAGGTCGTCGTACACTGCGGCGTTCGTCCACGCGAACAGATCCGCGAGCGTCATCGTGTCGCGCGGGTTGCGCACCTTGAGCTCTTGGTCCGCGACGCGTGCTAGGTTCACCGGCGAGAACATGTCGGTGATCGCGTCGTCCTGCAATTCAGCGATCACCTCGCGGATCGGGAAGTCGCTGCGCCGTATGCCGTTCGCGCCCCAGTGCACGCCGTAGCGCGTCGGCGCGGCCGCGTTGAGCAGCTCCGGCGAGAACCGGAACGCGCGCGAGGAGAGCACCCAGCGGTCGAGCAGGTCGAACGCGCGGCGCTGCTGCGCGCGCGGAACCGATGCGAACGGCAGCGCGCCGCCCGGCTGCCCGCGGTGCGCGCGCGAGGTGTAGATGCCGCCGACGTACTTGGACGCGAGCGCGGCGTTGTTGAGCTCGTTGTTGAGCACCGTGATGAGCCCGGAGCGCAAGTCCTGGAACGTGCGCGTGTCGCCGGGATAACGATGCATGAGCCGCGTCACGACATCGTCGTCGATGCGGAACTGCTCGTTCACGTACGCGAGCGGGTCGTTCGAGAGGTCGAAGCGCTGGATGCGCGGGTCGATCGAGATCGACGTCGCGTCCTCGTCCGTGCCGTACGCGTGGCCGGGATCGGTGGAGTGCGCGGCGATGCGCGAGAGCGGGACCGCTTCGTCGCTCGACGAGCGGACGTTGGGGAACGCGCGGTAGCCGTACTCGACCGCCCAGTAATCGTACGCGCCGAGCTTCATCGGGAAATAGTCTGCCTGGCGTTCGCTCGAGGCGGAGATGTTCGCCGGCGTGTAGTCCATCACCGAGGCGGTCGTGCCGTGCGCGCGCGTGAACGCGGGATCATGGAGCTGCGCGTACGTGTACGCGGTGGAGCCCTGGAAGTTGTGCCGCAGGCCCAGCGTGTGCCCGACCTCGTGCATCACGGTGCTGTACAGCCATTCCTGCGCGTAGCGCTCGCGGTCGGCGGCCGTCGCGCGCGGGTTTTGCGCCAGCAGCAGCGAGCCGAGCGCGGCTTGCGCGACCGAGTCTTCCTCGAGCGAGCAGTCCTGGCTCTGCGCATCCGCGTCGGCGCCGGCGTTCTGCGCGGCGACGTCGAGCACGCCGCCCGGCAGCGCGTACGCGTTCGTGCGCGCGCGCTGCGCGGGCAGCACGCGCTCGACGTAGCCGCGCTTGATCGAGCGCAGCGACTCGCCGTCGATCACGACTTCCGAACGAATGATCTGGCCGGTGTCGGGATCGCTCACGTGCGGGCTGTACGCGGAGAAGTCCGGCTGGTCGCTGGTGATCCAGCGAACCGTCGTGTAGCGCGCGTCGTCGGCGTCCCAGCCGGGCTCGGACGGCGGGTCTTTCACGACGATCGCGTTCGGGCGGCCGATCTTCGCGAACGCGTCGTTCCACGCGAGGATGCCGCGCCGCACGGTGGCGCGGTACGGCGCCGGGATCTCGTTGGTGAGGTAGAACGTGATCGGGCCGTTGTCGAGGTTCCAGCGCTCGATGAAGCGCTCGAACGGCGTCGCGGCGGAGTCGTTGCCGTAGCGCTTGCGCGCGGTGATGAAATAGCCGATGCGGTCGTCGGCGAGCCGCGGCACGAACTTCGGGTCCTTCTCCGGCGGCGCGACGACGCTGTAGTGCACGCCGATCGGAATGCCGCGCCCGTCGGGCACGGTCGGCAGCGCGTTGGGCGGCCCGTTGAACGCGAGGTTCACGCTGATCTCGTCGTTGCGCGGGAACGCCTTGGTGGAAAGATAGTACGACTTCGTCGCGTCGACCGAGAAGCTCGGGCGCGACACGAGCAGCAGCAAACCCGGCAGCGACGGCGGTGCCACGCCGCGCCCGAGATCCGCGCCGATCCCTTCGAAATCGGTGAGGAACAGCGACGGCGCGACGACGATGTGCTTCTTGCCCGGGTCTTCCGCGACGATCGGGGTGGAGAGGATCACCGAGTCGGCGACGCTGATCGCGAGCGACCGCGCCGCGGCGCTGTCTTTGTCCGCGACGTAGCGCGTGTTCGGCGTGATCCACAAGACGCGCTTGCCGACGAGCTTGAACGTCACTTGGAACGGCTCGTACACGCGGCCCGCGAACGCGCCGCTTCCCACGCCGCGCTCGATCGACGGCAAGATGATGTACGTCTTGTCGAAGTTCTCGGGACGCAGGTCGAAGTACAGCTCGTCGTCCTTGCGAATCAGGTCGATGACGCCCGGCTGCGTCGTGGCGGTCTTGGTGAACGTGGCGTACGACTGCGTCGCAGCGGCGGCGCCGAACGGAAACGCGCCGGTGGGGGTCGCAGGGGCCGGGCTCGTGACGGCGCGCGCCGGGCTTCCCTGCGGTGCGGTCGACGGCTCGGACGGCGGCGTCGGAGCGAGCGTGGGCGCAGGCGCCGGACTCGGCGCGAGCGTCGAGGACACGTGCGGCGCGGTGGTCGCGGAGGCCGGGGCCGGAGCCTCGGACGTCTGCGCGACGGCAAGCGGAGCGAGCGACGCCGTACCCATGAGCACGACCAAGGCAGCGACGGTGGTACGCCGGATCATGGCCTGATGTTCGACACGGCGCACGGCGGCCCGCTACCTTGGTTGCGCCCCGGAAGAACGGCGTGCTAGCATGCTCAAACTAGCTCTCGAAAGCATTTAGCGCCCGTTCGCTCCCCTCAGGAGATACAGCAAATGGACAAGGCCGACAAGCTGCCGTACCGCGCACCCGAGATCGTCGAGATCGGCGACGCCGTCGCGCTCACGGGCGTGTGGAAAGAGCCGGTCCGGGACAACCCGACCTCGGACACCCCCGCCTGGTACAACGCGAACCCGCGCCACGAGGAAGTCGAGCTGGACGACTGAGGGCGCCGGGCGCACGCGGTCGCCGATGATCCTCGCACCGCCGTTTCGGATCTCCGCGCGCGTGCGGCACGCGGAGATCGACGATCTGCGCGTGATCCTCGACCTCGACAACGCCTCCTACCGCGTGCTCGACCACGTCGCGAGCGCGATGTGGTCGGCACTGATCGGCGAGCGGCCTCGGCCGGACGTGCTGGCGGAGCTCGCCGGCATCTACGACGCGCCGCCGGCGGTGCTCGAGCGTGACCTGGACACATTCGGCGCCCGCTGCGTGGACGAAGGCTTGCTGGTGTCACCGGTCGAGCCGGAGCCCGCCGCGCAATCCGAAGGCGGCCGGCCTCCCCGGAGCCTGCGGTGGCACGGGCCGGCGGCGTTTCGCGCGCTCGTCGCGACCGGCCGCGGGATCGCCCGCGACGGCCTCCGCCCGGTGTACGAGCGGTGCGCGCGCGTGCCGCTCGGCACGCCGCGCGTCGCTTTCGAACGAGCCGTGTCCGCCTTCCGGACCGCGGAGAACTTCT
>JAXDMB010000121.1:0-3032 GCA_034666325.1 Vulcanimicrobiota bacterium | reverse complement strand
ACGGCAGCGCCGCAGCTCGTGCGCGCGCAGACCGCCCCGCGTGCGGCAACGGCAGAGCAGAACGCGTCGATCGTGCGACCGCTCAACGAGATCGGCCGCGTTCGCGCGCGCACGCCGTACTGCGCCGCGCTCGCGCACGCGCGGGTCGGCGCCGACACCGCGCTGGCGTACGAGTACCAAGTCCCCGTCCTGGTGCAAGACCTCCGGTACTTCCGGCTCGACTCCGAGCTCACGCGCGCGCACTCGCTCAAGAAGACGGAGAGCGACTTGACCGCGCTCGCGTCCCTGGCGCAAGCCGGGCGTGACGACGTGCGCGCGCTGCGCGCCGCGGCGAGCACCGAGCCCGACGAAAAACGGCGCGAGGCGATGCTGGCGTTCGCCAACGCGCTCGACGGCGCGAAAGCGCGCCAGGTCATGCTCGCGAAGCAAGTCGCGCGCGTCGTGGCCGTGCTCGCGGAACGGCAGATCCGCACGATCGTCACCACCGACAAGGACGAGAAGAATAGCGAGACCGCGCTGAGCGGCGGCGTCTCGCGCGCGATTGCGATGGAGACGCGCCCGTCACCCGATCCGATCACGCAGGCGCAGTCGGATGCGATCGCCGAGCACGAGCGCCTGCAGAACATGTTCAGCGCGTTCGAGGCCGAGCGCTTCATCCGCGACGATCTCAAAGACGCCGCGACGCACGCCACCACCGCGATGAAGCTCGGCGGCTGCACGGACACGCCCAGCTAAGGACGACGCTTCGTCCGCCTCGCTCGGGCTATGCTTCTTCCGCTTCGGCGGAGTCGAGCAGTCCGGCGGGCAGCTCGACGAGAATGCGCTTCGCGCCCACGTCCACGCGCTTGACGAACGCGCGCACGAGCGGGACCATCGCGCGCCGCGCGCCGACCAGCAGCACGTCTTGCGCGGGATAGTGCTCGACCGCGACGACGTCGCCTAACGCTGTTCCGCCCGCGTCCACGAGCGCGCAGCCCACGAGATCTTCGTCGAAGTACTCGTCCGGCGCGAGCTGCACCGCGCCGCGGTCGATCGCGAGCGTCGCGCCGACCAGCAGCTCGGCGGCGTTCGCGTCGTCGACGCCCTCGAACGTCACGAGCGGACGCCCTTTGTGCCGCCGCAGCGCGCGGATGCGCAGCGCGCGCGACGTTCCGTCCGGCAGCACAGCGCGCACGTCCATCCCGTCCTCGAGCGCATCGTCGCCGATCCGGCTCGCCACGACCTTGAGCTCGCCGCGCAAACCGAACACGCCGGCCACGCGGCCGGCGTTCACGTCACTCGGCTGCGTCGTCGCCCTTCGCCTTGGAACGCGGCTTCTTGACCGCGCCGCTCTTCGCTTTGCCGCTCTTCACGGCGCTGCTCTTCGCGGCGGTGCTCTTCGCGCCCGTGCTCTTCGCGCGGCTCGATTTCTTGCGCGCGCCCGTTGCCGCGCCGGCTACCGCATCGTCACCGTCCGCGTCGCCCGCGACCGCTTCGCGCTGCTGCTCGTCGAGTTCCTCGGCCGCGCCTTCGCGTTCGTCGCCGTCCGCGGCGACGCTGTACTCCGCGTCGATCACGTCGCTATCCGCCGCGCCGCCGTCGGCGGCGCTCGCAGCCTGCACCGAATCGGTCGAAGACCCGGCGTGTTCCGCTTCCGCTTCGATGATCTCGTCCTCGAACGAGATGATGTCGATGCTGATGCGGCCTTCCGCGCTCGCGCGCACCAGCGTGCGCAACGCTTGCGCGACGCGTCCGCTGCGGCCGATCACCTTGCCCAAGTCTTCGTGCTCGACGACGAGCTCGACGACGGGACCCTTGTCGGTGTCGACCTCTTCCACCAGCACGTTCTCGGGTTTCGACACGAGCTTGCGCGCCAAGAACCCGAGCAGATCCATCGCGCGCTGCTGCGCGACGACCGGATCGGCCGTCTTGCGCGCACCGCGGTCGCCGCCGTACTCGCGGCGCGGCCGGCGCTCGAAGTCGCCGCCGCCCTGCGCGCCGGACGCCGCACCGCCGCCGCTGCGGTCGCGGCGCGGCCCGCGGCGCGGGCGCTCGTCCTCGGGCTCGATGTCGTCGTGAGCGGCTTCGTCCGACGCGATGCGACGCGCGCCCAGCGTGGACTTGCGCTCTTCTTCGCCTTGTTTCTCCTCGTCGCCGAAGAGTCCGAACTCGTCGTCGAACGCGCTCACGAAGTCACCGCCATGACGCTAGGACTTCTTCGATTTCGGGGGACGCTTGGTTTCCGAAATCGGCCCGCGCTCCACCAGCCCGAGCTCCGCGAACAAGCGCCGCACGGGATCCGAGGGCTGCGCGCCCTTCTCGAGCCACTGCTTGGCCTTGTCCTGATCCACGACGAGCGTTTTGGGCTCCGTGCGCGGGTTGTAGTGCCCGAGAATCTCGAGAAAACGCCCGTCGCGCGGCGACTTCGAATCGGCCACCACGAACCGGTACGTCGGTTGTTTCTTGGCGCCCATGCGCCGCAATCTGATCTTGACCATATCGACTTTCTAGGAGTTCCCGCAATCCGTATGCGGGCGGTTGGAGTACACGTTTTTCGAGCACCGCGACGATCTCGTGGTCACCGCCCGAGGCCCACGGGCAGCTTCGGAAACCGCCCCTTCTTCATGCCGCCGAGCTGCTTCATCATCTGCCGCGAAGCCTCGAACTGCTTCACGAGCTTGTTGACGTCCGAAACCTGCACGCCGCTGCCGACGGCGATGCGCTTGCGGCGCGACCCGTTGAGGATCTCGGGCCGCTCGCGCTCGCGCCGCGTCATCGAGCAGATGATCGCCTCGACGCGCGAGACGTCTTTCTCGTCGATAGTGATGTCCTTCGGCAGAGCTTTGGACATGCCGGGGATCATCTTCATGATGTCCGTCATCGAGCCCATCTTGCGCACTTGCCGGAGCTGCGCGAGAAAGTCGTCGAGCGTGAACTGCGACTTGCGCAGCTTCTTCGCGAGCTCTTCCGCCTGCTGCTCGGAATAGACCGACTGCGTCTTCTCGATCAGCGTGAGCACGTCGCCCATCCCGAGGATGCGCGACGCCATGCGA
>JAXDMB010000120.1:0-3153 GCA_034666325.1 Vulcanimicrobiota bacterium | reverse complement strand
CTCTTCGTGGCCTTGGTATCCGGGCGGTGCGCCGAGCATGCGCGAGATGGTGTGCGCTTCGGTGTACTCCGAGAGGTCGAGCCGCACGAGCGCGTCGTCCGTGCCGAACAGCGCGTGCGCGAGCGCGCGCGCCAATTCCGTCTTGCCGACGCCGCTGGGCCCGATGAACAAGAAGCCGCCGACGGGCTTGCGCGGATCTTTCAGGCCTGCGCGCGCGCGGCGAATCGCTTCCGCGACCGCGCGCACGGCGGGATCCTGGCCGACGACGCGCGTCGTGAGCTGTTCTTCGAGCGCGAGCAGTCCGGCGCGCTGCGCGTCGGTGATCGTTCCTTGCGGAATGCCGGTCCAGCGCGACACGACTGCCGCGACGCGCTCGACGTTCACGCGCTTCTCGCCGTGCATCGCGGCGCCGGCGGCCGCTTCGTCGACCACGTCGATCGCTTTGTCCGGCAGATAGCGGTCGGCGATGTAGCGCGCCGCGAGCGTCGCCGCCGCTTCGAGCGCTTCGTCGTCGATCAGCACGCCGTGGTGCGCGGCATACTTCGGCCGCAGGCCTTTGAGGATCGCGACCGTTTGCTCGATCGTCGGCTCGTCGACTTGCACCGGCTGGAAACGGCGCTCGAGCGCGGCGTCCGACTCGACGTACTTGCGGTACTCGTCGAACGTCGTTGCGCCGATGCACTGCAGCTCGCCGCGTGCGAGCTCGGGCTTGATCATCGAGCTCAGATCGAGCGAACCTTCCGCCGCGCCCGCGCCGACGAGCGTGTGCAGCTCGTCGATGAACAGGATGATGTCGCGGCCTGCGCGCTTCACCTCGTCGAGGATCTTCTTGACGCGCGACTCGAACTCGCCGCGGTATTTCGTTCCGGCGACGAGCGGGCCGAGCGACAGCGCGAGCACGCGCTTGTCGCGCAGCGCCGCCGGAACGTTGCCGCGCGCGATGCGCTGCGCGAGGCCTTCCACGATCGCGGTCTTGCCGACGCCGGGCTCGCCGATCAGGACGGGATTGTTCTTGCTGCGGCGCGCCAGGATCGACACGACGCGCTCGACCTCTTCGTCGCGGCCGATCACGGGATCGAGCTCGTTCTTGCGGGCCGCGTCGGTGAGGTCACGCGAGTACTGCGCGAGCGTCGTCGCGGCCGGGCGGAACACGCGGCCGAGATCGCTGAACGGCTGGGACGACTGCGGCTGCGGCGCGGGGTGCTCGGCTCCGCCGGGGTTGTTGCGGCGGTTGACGGCGTCGATCGCGACCGCGGCGCCGCCGACGAGTGCGGCGGCCGCAGCGGCCAAGCCCAAGATCGCGAACGGCGTGCGCCGCCGCTTGCGGGCGCACTCTTCGCACACCTCGGCTTCGACCCAGCGGCCGGCGCGGAGGGCGAAATCGCGGACGCGCGCCGGCTTTTCGCGGCAGACCTCGCAGGTAGCGGTCATCGTTTCTCACCTACCCGCGTCGGAGAGACGCAGTTTCGCCGCCACTTCCGTTGGGCGGATCGGCCGAAGGCCCAACGCGAGGGTTCACGGGACGTGAACCCGCTAGGGAGCGATCTCGTACGTGACCGTCACGGTCGCGGTGACGCTGAGATCGCTCGGCTGAACGTCCGTCGGCACCGCCGCCTGGGCGGTCATGACGCGGCCGGCGACGGCAAACGGCCGCGGGAGCCCGGCGGGCGAGCCGGCGCTCATCGCGAGGATCCGCACGATGCGCACGTGCGCGGCGGCGGCGAGCGCGTCGGCCTGCGCCTGCGCGTCGGCGACCGCCCCGGCGAGCGCGGCCCGGTACGCCGACCGGTTGTCGCGCAGCCCGAACGAGATGCCGCCGACGGTCGTCACGCCGGCCGCGACGCCGGCGTCCACGATCGCGCCGGCCTGGTCGGTGCGATCGCTGCTCACCGCGACGTTGCGCGTGACGACGTATCCGTAGCGCTGCGGAAACTGCGGGTTCGGCTGCGGCGGGCGCTGGTTGTACGTCAAATAATATCCGGTCGTCTTGATCGCCGCGGGCTCGATGCCCACGCCTCGCAGCTTTGCGAGGAGCGCGTTGTACGCCGAATTGTTCGCCGACGTCGCGCGCCCGGCGTTGTCGTCGTTGGTGACGACCGAGAACGACACGACGACGCGGTCCGGCGCGCGGTCGACCGTGCCTTGGCCGCCCACCTCGATTCGCGCCGGCGGACGGGGCGCGGCCGCCGTTTGAGCGGCTGCGGGCGACGCCGCGGTGAGCACGGTCAACGCGGCGGCGGCGAACGTGATGCGTCTCATGACACCGGAGAAACGCAGGTTGCTGCCAGGGCGTGCGGTTTCGCGAAAATGCTTCCCGGGAAGGATTCGGTAGCACTGCGGCGACGGGCCGCCTACTTCAGGGGCAGAGGGAAAGGGTACACACCGAACATGGAAATTAGCACGATCTTAGCTTGGCTGGTCATGGGTCTCATCGCGGGGTTCCTCGCGAAATACGTCGTGCCGGGTGAGGGTCCGGGCGGAATCTTGGGCGACATCATCATCGGCATCATCGGCGCCTTCATCGGCGGTTGGGTGTTCAACGCGTTCGGCCACGGCGGCGCCACCGGTCTGAATCTTTGGAGCATCCTCGTCGCGTTCGTCGGCGCCGTCATCCTGCTGTTCATCCTGCGCGCCCTCACCGGGCGCCGGGTAACCAACTAGCCCTTCGCGCCAGCGACGGAACCGGGGCGCTCGTCCGCAAAAAAGGACGGGCGCTTCCGGCTTTTGTCGGTAGGAGCGAACCGCCCCCTCGGGAACCCTCCCCCTCGCCATGGCCTACATCATCACCGAACCGTGCATCGGTACCAAGGACAAGTCGTGCGTCGATGTTTGTCCGGTCGACTGCATCCACGGCAGCGATGACGACAAGATGCTCTTCATCGACCCCGAGGTCTGCATCGATTGCGGCGCCTGCGTTTCCGCGTGTCCCGTCGAAGCGATCTACGCGGATTCCGACGTGCCCGAGAAGTGGAAGAACTACATCGAGATCAACGCCGAGTGGTACAAGAAATAGGTTGACCTCGAGGCTCGCGTGCGCCGCACGATCGCCCGCGAGCTGATGGACGAGCCCGTCGACGACGTCGGCGAGCTCGCGGCGAATCTCCGCGACATCGCGTTCGCGAACGCGCGCCTCGGCGGCATCACTCCCGTCGT
>JAXDMB010000119.1:0-6070 GCA_034666325.1 Vulcanimicrobiota bacterium | reverse complement strand
AGCAGCCGTCCGGCAGCCGCGTCCTGCGGGTGGCTCGAGACATACGGCGCGAGCCCGTCGATCGCGCCCTTCGTGTCGCCGGCCGCCACTTTCGCGCGCGCGGCGTCGAGCACGGCGGGGTCGATCGCATTGGTGCCGGGAAAGACGATCGTCGTCTCGGAGGCAAGCGAAGGCCCGACCTGGACTACGATGAGAGCGGCGATGACGGCTGTGATCCGCAACAAGCGCATGGAAGACGTCCTTCCTGGGGCGAAGCGACTCCGAAAGTATACAGGGACCTGGGGCCGGGAACCTAGTGCCATTGTGACGCCGGACTGCCGTCCGCGTAAATATATGCGACGTTTCTCGCGGAGTGCCCGGGGGCCGGAACGCCGAAGCCCGTCAGCCTATGTCCACCACGCAGACGAACGGTTCGGTCGGGCGCTCCCGCGTCGAGACCGACTCGATGGGGAAGATCGACGTCCCCTCGGATAAATACTACGGCGCACAGTCCGCCCGCTCGCTGATCCACTTCGAGATCGGGGACGACTCCACGCCGCGCGACGTGATGCCGCGCGAAATCATCCGCGCGATGGCGCAGCTGAAAAAAGCCGCCGCGCTCGTGAACCGCGATCTCGGCAAGCTCGACGACGAGAAGACGAAGCTCATCACGCAGGCCGCGGACGAGGTGATCGCCGGCAAGCTGCAGGAGCACTTCCCGCTGCGCGTCTGGCAGACCGGTTCCGGCACGCAGACGAACATGAACGTGAACGAGGTGATCTCAAACCGCGCGATCGAGATCGCCGGCGGCGAGATGGGCTCGAAGAAGCCGATCCACCCGAACGACCACGTGAACATGTCGCAATCCTCGAACGACACGTTCCCGACCGCGATGCACATGGCCGCGGCCGAAGCGATGGTCAAGATGCTGCCCGCGGTGCGCGCGCTGCGCGACGCGCTCGCGCAGAAATCCGAGCGGTGGAAAGACATCGTGAAGGTCGGCCGCACGCATCTGCAAGATGCGACGCCGCTCACGCTCGGCCAGGAGTTCGGCGGATACGTCAGCCAGCTCGACCGCGACATCAAGCGCCTCGAGCAGTCGCTGGACGATCTCTACGATCTGGCGATCGGCGGAACGGCCGTCGGGACGGGCCTCAACGCGCATCCGGAGTTCGCCGAGCGCGCCGCAAAGGCGATCGCGGAGCTCACCGGGCTGCCGTTCCGCTCGCATCCGAACAAGTTCGCCGCGCTCGCATCGCACGATGAAGTGGTCGCGGCGTCCGGTTCGCTCAAGACGCTCGCCGCGTCGCTGATGAAGATCGCCAACGACGTGCGGTGGCTCGCGTCGGGACCGCGCGCAGGAATCGGCGAGCTGATCCTGCCCGAGAACGAGCCGGGTTCGTCGATCATGCCCGGCAAGGTGAACCCGACGCAGTCCGAAGCGATGACGATGGTGTGCGTGCAAGTGTTCGGCAACGACGTCGCGATCGGCTTCGGCGGCTCGCAGGGCAACTTCGAGCTCAACGTGTTCAACCCGGTGATGATCTACAACTTCTTGCACTCGTGCCGGCTGCTGCGGGACGCGTGCACGATGTTCCGCGAGCACGCCGTCGAGGGACTTGAGGCGAACGAGGACGTCATCAAGCGCTATCTCGACGAGTCGCTGATGACGGTCACGGCGCTCGCGCCGAAGATCGGCTACGACAAGGCGGCCGAGATCGCGAAGAAGGCGCACCACGACGGCACCAAGCTCAAGGACGCCGCGCTGGCGCTCGGCTACGTGAGCAGCGAGGACTTCGACACGTTCGTCGTCCCGGTGAATATGACGCATCCTTAGGGTCCGGCTGTACCATGAAGATATGAGCCCTCCGTGAAAACGGCGGGCTCGTTCGTTTCCGGGCGGGTTCAGGCGGACGGAGGTGGAAGGGGCGCGCGATGATCGTGCGGCGGCTGCTCACCGGCGTGCTCCTGGCCGGACTCGCCGCCCCTCTCTTGGCGGCCGCGCCGCACGCTCGCGAGCCGCGCGCGCCGCGTGAGACGATTCCCGCGCCTCCGCCGGGCGTCGTCACCCGCGTGTTCGCGCGGGCGGAGCCGGCCGATCCCAGCCCCGCGGCCGCGGCGGCCTCGCCCGCTCCGGCCGGCGATGAATCGCCCTCGCCCGCGTCGAGCCCCTCGCCCGAAGTGGCGGCGCGGGCCCGCGCGGTGTTCGAGGCGAACCGGACGGGCCGGATCGATCGCGCCGGCTACACCGCCGACATGAACGCGCGCATCACCGACACCGCGCTCGCCGATGCGGCGGCGTCGCTCAAAGCGCTCGGCGCGGTGAAGTCGTTCACGCAGGTGCGCAAGGTGACGCAGGCCGGGCAGGTGTTGTACGTGTTCCGCATCGAGTGCGAGAAGCCGCCGGTGATCGAGGAAGCGATCGCGTGGAACGCTGCGGGGAAGATCGACTTCCTGCAGTTCGGGGCCGCGCGGTGAACGCGGCCGATCCGTACGACGCCGCGGCGACCGTCGCGGACGTCGACGTCGTGTTCCGCCGCTGGCGCGCGTGGAGCGACGACGTGCGCTCGCACACGCTGCACGCGCGCGATCTGGCGTACGGACCCAGCGCGGACGAAACGCTCGACCTCTTCGTGCCGCACACGGGCGCGCCGCTGATCGTGTTCTTCCACGGCGGCTACTGGCGCCGGCTGCACAAGGACGACGTGACGTTCGTCGCGCGCGGCTTCGCGCCGCACGGGATCGCGACGGCCATCGTCAACTACGGCTTGGCGCCCGCCGTGCCGCTCGAGCAGATCGTCGCGCAGGCACGGCGCTCCGTCGCCTGGCTGCGCGAGAACGCGAAAGAGCACGGCGCGGATCCGTCGCGCATCGTGGTCGCGGGGCATTCCGCGGGCGGTCATCTCGCGGCGATGTGCGCGGTCGACGCGCCGGTCGCCGCGGTCGCGACGCTGAGCGGACTGCACGATTTGCGCCCGCTGATGCACACGATGGTGCAGGAGTGGCTGCAGCTCGACGAAGCGCGCGCCGCAGCGATGAGCCCGGCGCTGCTCGCGCCCGCCGCGCCGGCGAACGTGCTCGCGCGCTCGGGTTCGCGCGAGAGCGAGCAATTCCACGAGCAGGGCCGCGACTTCGCGGACGCATGGCGCGCGCACGGCTGCGACACCTCGTACGCGGACACGGACGACAACCACTTCTCCATCCAGGAGCGCCTCGCGGATGCGAACGACCCGCTGACGGCACAGATCGCCGAGCTCGCGCTGTCCGCGGGCAAACGCCGCGTCCGCGTCTAGTCCCTAGAGCAGACCCGCTTCGCGCGCGCGGGAGATCGCTTCGACGCGGTTGCGCGCGTCGAGCTTCTGCATCGCGTTGCGCAGGTACGCCTTGACCGTGTTCGGGCTGAGGTTCATCGCGCTCGCGATCTCGTGGTTCGTCTCGCCGGTCGCCACGCGGCGCAGCACGTCGTACTCCCGGCGCGCGATCAGCGACGGCGCGCCGCGGCGGTGATGCCGGTCGTCGCGCGGCGCGGCGGCATCCGGCTGCATCGTGCGCGTGATCGCCGCGACGAGATCCGTACGGCTCGCGTCCTTCGGAAGAAAGCCGTACGCGCCGGCTTCGAGCGCGGCGTCGAGCGCCGGATGGTCGGGAAACGCGGTGAAGATGACGACCTTCGCTTCGGGCACGACGGCGCGCAGTTCGCGAATGATCTCGGGCGCGAGCATGTCGGGCAGGCGCAGGTCGAGCAGGATCAAGTGCGGTTCGACGGCCGGCGCGATGCGTATCGCTTCCTTTCCCGTCGGCGCGTAGCCCACGATGCGCACGGTGGAGCACGTGTGCGCCAGCAGCTCCATGCCGTCGCGCACCACGGGATGATCGTCCACCACCAGCACGCGAACGACGGGCTTCAGTACGGCACCCACGCGCGAAAGCTCACGCCGCCGTCGCCGTCCTGGCTCACCTGAAGCCGCCCGCCCACTTGGAACAGCGTGTCGGAGATCGCTTCGAGACCGAAGCCTCGGTCGCCGTCCCCCACCTGCAGCCCGACGCCGTCGTCGCGCACCGTCACGGCGGCGCCTTCGTGCATGGTCGCGAGCGTCACGACCACCTTCGTGGCGGACGCGTGCTTCTCGACGTTGAGCAGGCCTTCTTTCGCCGCCGCCACGAGCGCTTTGCCGCGCTTCGCTTCTAGCGCCGGCAGAACGTCGAGCACGATGAGCTTGGCGCCGATGCGCGTGCGTTCTTCGAACCGGTTGCAGGCGGCTTCGAGCGCCGCGGCGAGCGCGAGCTGGTCGGCCGGCGCGCGCATCGCGCGCAGCGCGTCGCGCAGCGTGCGCGCGGCATCGCTGGCTTGGCGTTCGATCGCGGCTAGACGCGCGCGCACCGTTTCGTCGACCATGTCGCCGCTGACGCCGCGCACGCCGGCCGTGATCGCGAACAGCATCGCGCCGACCGTGTCGTGCAGATCCAGCGCGAGCCGCTGGCGTTCTTCGAACACCGCCGCCTCCGCCGTTTGGCGCGCGCGTTCCGCCGCGACGAGCGCCTGCGCGGTTCGTTCCGCGACCGTTTCCACGATCGCCGCGGCGCGGCCGCCGAACGTGCCGTCGTCGCGCAAACCGCCGAGCAGCACGCCGACGGGCTGCGCGCCGCTGCCGATGGGCGCCGCGATCATGCACTGGATCCGTTCGTCCGCTACTTCGCCGTCGTAATCGTGCGTGATGTCGGAGGACGCGAGATAGTCGTTCACCCACTCCACGCCGCCGAACGAGAACACCTTGCCGCCCAAGCCGCAGCCGTTGCGCAGCGTCAGCCCGTGAAAACGGTCGGTGCGGTTGCCGCTGGTGTGGCCGATCACCACACCCTCCACGTCCGCGCGTTCGGCCACCCACGCGCAGTGGAAACCGAAGTCTTCGGTGAGCAGCCGGACCGTCCGGCCCAGGACCTGATCGCGGTCGAGCAGCGCGACGAGCTGCGAAAGCTCGCGGTTGAGGAACGCGAGCTCGTCGACGGCCAAATGGAACCGGGACCTCTCGACGCGTGCCAAGTGCGCCCCGTTCGGGTGCAAGAAATTACCTTCCTTCGGGTGTACCGATGAACGCGGGAACCCGGGACAATGACCGGTGGACCATCGAACGCCTCCGCTGACGCTACGGCGTGAAGGAATGTCTGCTCCATCGAACGCCTCCGCTGACGCTACGGCGTGAAGGAGCGTCTGCTCAAGGAGAATGCAGCTTTGAACGTACGTCAAGTTCTTGCAGCGCTGACTGCTTCGGCGTTGATCGCCGAGCTGGTCGCGCTAGGCGGCGCCGCGCCCGCACGTGCCGCGGACGCGAAGTCCCCGGTGAACGTCGGGCTGATCTACTCCAAGACCGGACTGCTCGCGTCGTACGGCGCGCAGTACGCCGAAGGCTTCGCGGTCGGGCTCGACTACGCGACCAACCACACCGGAACGGCCGGCGGCCACAAGATCAACGTGACCGAGCGTGACGACGCCGGCGATCCCGCCAAAGCGGTCGCGGCCGCGAAAGAGCTCGTGGGCCAAGGCTACAAGATCATCGCGGGCTCCACGGCGTCGGGCGTCGCGCTGCAGATCGCGCCGGTCGCGAAGGAGAACAACGTGCTGTTCGTGTCGGGCGCGGCCGCGGCCGACGCGATCACCGGCAACAACCGCAACACGTTCCGCTCGGGGCGCCAGACGTATCAGGACGTGCTGACGGCCGGCACGATCGTCGGGAACAACATGCGCGGCAAGAAGGTCGTGGTGTACGCGCAAGAGTCCGCGTTCGGCCAAGCCAACATCAATGCGGTGCGCACGGTGCTCGGCGGCGCGGGCGCGACGGTCGATCCGGTGACGGCGCCGCTGTCGGCGAACGACTTCGCGCCGTTTTCGCAAAAGATCAAGGACGCGAAGCCGGATCTGCTGTTCCCGGCGTGGGCCGGCGCGACGGCGCCCGCCATGTGGAAAGGGCTCGACGACTCGGGCGTGTTCGCGTCCACCAAAGTGGTGAGCGGTCTGGATCAGCGCTCGTCGTACGAGACGATGGGCTCCGCCGCGACGAAGATCGCGTTCTTGTCGCACTACTTCTACCTCGCG
>JAXDMB010000118.1:0-4293 GCA_034666325.1 Vulcanimicrobiota bacterium | reverse complement strand
AGCTGCGCGCGTTCGAGAACTTGTTCCGACGACCAGCGCCCTATCTGGGCGGACGCAGCTGTACCGCAACCGGCACGACGGCGCCGTGAGCCGCGCGACGGCAACGGCGCTGCTCGACCGAACCTTGCAGCCGGAAATCGCGACGGCGCTGCAGTTCTTCTACGACCGCGTCGCGTCGAACGACGACGGTGGCGAACAGCTCACGTACGACATCTCCGTCCCGGCGAACGTGACGTACATCGCGAACGGGTTCATCTCGCACAACACTATTGGCCTCGTGATGGACTGCGACACGACCGGCATCGAGCCCGACTTCGCGCTCGTGAAGTTCAAGAAGCTCGCCGGCGGCGGGTACTTCAAGATCGTCAACCAATCGGTCGAGCCCGCGCTGCGCCGTCTCGGCTACAACAACGATCAGATCGCTGCGATCGAGACGTTCGCCAAGGGCACGAACACGCTCGAGGGGACGCCCCACATCAACAAGGCGACGCTCAAGGCGAAGGGCTTCGACGATGCGGCCGTCGCGAAGATCGAATCGCAGCTGCTCGGCGCGTTCGAGATCGGCTTCGTGTTCAACCAGCACGTGCTCGGCGCGGACTTCTGCCGCGAGAAGCTCGGCATGACCGACGCGCAGCTCAACGACTGGAACCACTCGATCCTACTGGACACGCTCGGCTTCACGCAGGCGCAGGTCGAAGAGGCGTCCGACGTGATCTGCGGCCGCATGACGCTCGAAGGCGCGCCGTTCCTCAAGGAAGAGCATTTGCCGGTGTTCGATTGTGCGACCCCGTGCGGCAAGCACGGCGCGCGCTTCATCCGCCCGCTGGCGCATGTCGACATGATGGCCGCGGCGCAGCCGTTCGTCTCAGGTGCAATCAGCAAGACGATAAATTTGCCGCAGACCGCGACGATCGCGGACGTCAAAGAAGCCTATCGCTACTCGTGGGAAAAGATGGTCAAGGCGGTTGCGCTGTACCGCGACGGCTCGAAGCTTTCGCAGCCGCTCGCGGCCAGCTACGACGTGGGCGGGTCCGAAGAAGACGAGCTGCCGACGACGGCGTACGAAGGCCCGGTCCGCGTCGCGGAACGCCTCGTCTACCGCTACATCGCCAAGCGCCGGCGGATGCCGGATCGCCGCATCGGGTATACGCAGAAGGCGACCATCGGCGGCCATAAGGTCTACGTCCATACGGGCGAGTACGAAGACAAGACGCTCGGCGAAGTGTTCATCGACATGCACAAGGAAGGCGCCGCCTTCCGCAGCCTGATGAACAACTTCGCGATCGCGGTGTCGCTGGGTCTGCAGCACGGGGTGCCGCTCGAGGAATACGTGGACGCGTTCACGTTCACGCGCTTCGAGCCCAACGGCCCGGTCGTCGGCCACGCGAACATCAAGATGGCGACGTCGATCCTCGATTACATCTTCCGCGAGCTCGCCGTGAGCTATCTCGGCCGCTACGATCTGGCGCAGGTGCAGCCGTCGCAAGCGGTCGACGCAATGGGCCCGGAACCCGAATACATCGGCGAGGAAGACAGCGGCGAAGTCCATTACATCTCGCCAACGGCAATCGCCCCAAAAGCCGGCTCCCCATCAGCGACGGCCGTCGTGACGCGCGCACCGGAACCGGTCGGCGCGATCGCATCGGCACCATCGGCCGCAGGGACGGCGGTGAAGGGCCAGATCGTCGCGGCGAAAGCGCGCGAAGCAATCGCGAAAGGCTACAGCGGCGACGCCTGCACGCAATGCGGCCAGTTCACGCTCGTGCGCAACGGCACGTGCCTGAAGTGCGACAGCTGCGGCACGACGAGCGGCTGCAGCTAGCAACTCGCGAGATCAGATGTTACCGCCGACATCTGGTTGTACTGAAATACCGGGCGCAAGAGAGGCTGCCGGCAACGCTGGTGGCCTCTCTTCCATAAAGCGCTTCACCGATTGTTGCTGCGTTCAATCGTGCGTGACCTCGCCGGCGCGCGGCGCGCGTACGACGCGAAGCCGCGCATTCACTCGCGTTGAGTACGCGCCGCCGCATGCTAGCTTGACACCCCGGCGCAGCGAAGTGCGACGGGGTGCCCGAGCTACCCGACATCGCCGCGTATATCAGCGCGCTCGAGCCCCGTATCGTGGGCGAACGGCTCGAGCATGTCCGAATAGCAAGCGTCTTCTTGCTTCGAACCGCCGAACCGCCCGTGTCGAGCGCCGAAGGCCGCACCGTGCGCGCGCTCAAGCGCGTCGGCAAGCGCATCGCCATCGGACTCGACGGTGATCTGTGGCTGGTCCTCCACCTCATGATCGCCGGCCGTCTGCATTGGAAACCCGCCGGCGCGAAACTCGCGGGCCGGAACAATTTGGCGGCGTTCGATTTCTCGAACGGCTCGCTCGTGCTGACGGAAGCCGGAACGAAGCGGCGCGCGTCGCTGCACGTCGTCAGCGGCGAAGACGCGCTGCGGTCTCTCGATCCCGGCGGAATCGATGTTCTCACATCGGACCTCCCCGCGTTTCGCGCCGCCCTGACCGCCGAAAACCGTACGCTCAAGCGTGCGCTGACCGATCCGCGGATCCTGAGCGGAATCGGCAACGCGTACTCCGATGAGATCCTGCACGCCGCGCAGTTGTCGCCGATCAGAATGACCCACAAGCTCACGCCGCCGGAGTGGGAACGTTTGTTCACCGCGACGCGCGACACGCTGACCCTCTGGATCGGCCGGCTGCAAGCCGAGGCGAAGGGCGGATTCCCGAAGAACGTCACCGCGTTTCGCACGGACATGGCGGTTCACGGCCGCTACGGCAAGCCATGTCCCGAATGCGGAGAAACGGTGCAGCGCATCCGCTATGCGGACAACGAGACCAACTACTGCCCGCGCTGCCAGACCGATGGAAACGTCCTCGCCGATCGGGCCTTGTCCCGCCTCCTCCGATCCGAATGGCCGCGCACGCTCGACGAGCTCGAAGCGCTGAAGCGGTCGCCCGAGCACCCATCACCCCAAAGCAGCACCGAGAAAAGGAGCACTCCTACATGAAGTCTCTGCCCCGCACAGCGGCCGCTTTGATCGTCGCGATGACGGTGGCGGCGTCCGCCGCGGCAACCACCACCGTCGCTGCGAATGCGGCCCCGAACGCGTGCGCGCTCGTCACGACCGCCGAAGCGTCGACCGCGATGAGCGTCGCCTCGCTGCCCGGGAAGGCGCGGTCCACGCGCCACGGTTCATCGTGCCGCTATTATTCGCCGAACCACCAGATGAACGTCTTCGTGCAGACGATCGGCGCCGGCGACATGATCGGCGCCGGACAGCTCGGCGGAAAGCCTGTTCCCGGAATCGGCGACAAAGCGATCTGGGCTTCGGGATCGCTGTTCGTCCAGAAGGGCGGGAACTACGCGCAAGTCGGATTGTACCGGTCCGCAGCGAGCATGCAGCAGATGGATCCGCAGATCGTCGCGCTCGGCAAGGCCGCCGCCGGCCGCATGTAACGCGGAAGGCCGCGGTGCTTCACGCGCCGCGGCCTTCGATGTTCGTCTCGTTCAGTGAAGCGGGCCGGTTACTGACAGACGAGGGTTCCGTTGCGATTGGCGATGTCCGCGCCGCGGCACTGTTGCGCGTTGATGGACGATGTGATGAGGTTGCCGTTCGCCGACGGGCACGTCGCCGTCAAGAGATTGCCGCGCGACTGGACGTTGCGGCAGCTCTGCTGGTACGATCCGGCCGGCGCGTAGCCGTTGCCGTATCCGTAATTGCCGTTTCCGTTGCGGTTGCCGTAATTTCCGTTGCCGTTGCCGTTGCCGTAATTTCCGTTGCCGTATCCGTATCCGTTTCCGTTTCCCCGGCGCCGGTTGCCGTAGCCGCCGCCGTTGCAGATCAATTGACCGTTCGAGTTGGCGATGTCGCCACCGCGGCAGGCGTTGAGCGCGATGGTCGAGCGCACCCGCGCTCCTTGCGTGTTCGTACAGCGAGCCGTGAGCTGATCGCCGCGGACGCGAATGTTCGTGCACGACTGCTGATACGATCCCGACGGAATCGTCTGCGCGCCGGCAGGTGCCAGGGACGCCGCTCCCAGCGATGCTCCGAGAGCGAGACTGAGGAAGATGCGATTCATGAACGATTGCCTTTCGTCGTTTGCGGACCCGGACGCCGCGATACTAACGCTGCGTTCCTTGCCCATTTCGAAACGGCATATCACGGCGCACGAGTTCCGCGAATCGCTCGACGAATCTCAGCGTCATCTCAGGAATTGCGCCTCTGCAGCCGATCCGCGAGAAGCGAGGAGCCGGCTTGTCCTCTACGGCTCCTACCGCAGTA
>JAXDMB010000117.1:0-8939 GCA_034666325.1 Vulcanimicrobiota bacterium | reverse complement strand
TGCGCAATCAGCTCGCCGCCGTTCCAGGCGATCCGCAGCGGGACCGTCTGCTCCGTGCGGTGCGCGGCGAGATCCTCGAGCGTCATCGGGTTACCGCCGCGGTTGAGCGTACGCACGATGCGCTCCGCGATCTCGCCGGTATAGAGCGCATCGGCGCCGCCGCGCCGGATCGCGGAGATCGTCTCGCCGAGCTCGCGGTTGCACAAGATGTCGCCGCCGCGCGGCACGCCGTCCGCCAAGAAGATTCGCGACGCGTCGGCGTCCGCGCGCAGCATCGTTTCGTTGAGGCGCGTGTAGTTGGCGACGACGTCCGTCATCGCGACGCCGTTGCGCGCGTAGTGCTCCGCGGGCGCGAGCAATTCGTCCAAACCGCGCGTGCCGTGTGCGCGCGCGACGTCTTCCCACGAGCGCACCGCCCCCGGCACGGTGACGCTGAGCGCGCCGCGCTGCGGCAGCACGCCGCCCGGCAGACGGTCGAGCGACGCTGCGCGCGGCGTGCGGCCGCTGCCGTTGTACGCGACGGTGCGATGCCCGTGGCCGTCGTGCACGAACCAATTCGGATCATGCACGATCCAGAACGCGTCGCCGCCGATGCCGCAACTCGCCGGATACACGACGGTCAGCACGGCGTTTGCGGCAATCGCGGCGTCGACCGCGTTGCCGCCGCGGCGCAGCACGTCGATGCCGGCGGCCGACGCGGCCGCATGCGGCGAAGCGACCATCCCGCGCGCCGAGCGCGCGACGGCGCGCGTTGGCCAAGGAGCGGGTCGAACGGGCGCGATCACTTCAGCCGCATCTCCGTGCAGGCGAGGGCGAGCAGCGCGAAAACGATGGGGAGCGAACGCCTCATCGCCGGTCCAGGCTCCTCGCTCGATGGGGGATGGAACCGTTCGTCCCCCGGACGCCGCGGCCATCCTGCGGTAGGGGCTCGGCGCCCGCGCGAGAGACTGCCAGGTGACCGCGAAGTCGCCGAGGCGTCGCCGGCCTGCTGGGGACCGTCGGCATTCAGAGACGATGGTGCGCCCGCAACAGTGGGGGCCGTACACTCATCAGATCAAGCCGCGCGCTGACGCGACGCGCGATCACGTTGTTCTTCGGCTCGGCTGCGCCGCTGTCGTGCTACAGAAATCTGGAGATCGACAAACTCGCCGACCAGGCGCGCAGCAAGCCCGACCAGACGAAGCGCAAAGCGTTTGTGGCAGCAGCGGAAGCGGCAGGCGAACATCAGCGCGCGGACTCGGCCCCAACCTGCTCCCGAACGTCGCCTCAGCCGCCACGCAGTAGGCACGTTCGAAACCACGCCAGCAATCGTGCTGGAGTCGGCGCTGTCATTCCTGAGCCTGGACGTCCACCGACAATCCCTCATGGGGCGGCATGCTGGCGGACGGCCGCCAATACCTGGACGCGCCATGGTGGACGGCGCTGTTCCAGGCCTGGCGATCATGACGGCGCGGATGGGCGTGAATCTTGTCGGCGGACGCCTCAGAGATGCGCTCGAACCTAGGCGTACTCTAGCTTCGGCGCCGAAGACAAGAAAAACGCCCAAGACTAGGTCCAAATTTACCTAACACCTCCTTGCGCGGTGTAAAGTTATCTGATATAAAATGGCATAAAAGCTTAGATCCTTGGGGAGCGATAGTGGAGAATGAAAGGCGATCGCGGGTTGTAGTCCCCGTGTCACTGGCTAAGGAGATCCGGATTTTAAAAGGATTATCGCAGAGCGAGGCTGCGCACAGGCTTGGGGTAAGCGCCTCATTAATATCACTTATCGAAAGTGGGCAGCGACCGCCCACGGTATTCTGCGACTACCTTCGTAGCCTTGCGGAGGCCCCGAACAAGAAGCATCGCACACCGGGGGGCGAGCAGCGCGTCGGGCGAGCAATCCGACTGTGATAGATGAAGTCTCTATCGTTAACCGGTCTACTGCTAATACCGATGCCCCGCCTAGGTGGCTAAGCGTCGCTAATCGTTCGCCCGACGGCTCTTGTGCCCGGCCGCTCCTAAAGTGGCCTGGAGGGAAGCGTTTTCTGGCGCCCGAACTGCGCTCCCATTTTCCGCCTCGTTATTGCCGATATATCGAACCGTTTATTGGCGGCGGTGCCATCTTCTTCAGCCTAAGTCCAAATAATGCGATCGTTGGTGACGCCAACGAAGATTTGATGGAGTGTTACGAAGCCGTCCGCGACGCCCCGGACGAGGTCCATTCGCGCCTGCGCCGCCTTCATAATAGCAAAGAGGACTACTACATTATTAGGGCGTCTCGACCGCGAACCGTATTAACACGAGCAGCACGGTTAATTTACCTCACTACTCTGTCGTTTAACGGAATCTACCGCGAAAACCGACGCGGTGAATTTAACGTCCCATACGGCGACCGGCCACTTCGCCGTATGCCGACGCTTGCAGATCTGTGCGCGGTTGCGCTCGTTTTGCAACGTGCGAAACTCTGCGCGGGGGACTTCGCGCTAACAACAAGGTTCGCTCGGGCGGGTGACCTGGTGTATCTTGATCCGCCATATCCAGCTACGTCGAAGCATAGCTTTCGGAAATACCGTCGAACACTGTTTTCAATGGCCGACCACGAACGATTGGCGCTTGAGGCGCGCCGACTTGTTCAGCTCGGGTGTCACGTATTTGTTAGTAATGCAGATTCTCCTGACGCGACGAAGCTTTATACGGGATTCAAGATGATCCGCATACACCGAACATCTATTATTGCCGCGTCGAGCTCCTACCGGCGTGCCGTTACTGAATTGGTATTCGCGAATGTCGCGCCCTGATCTTCGGACATTGCTCGCCGCGGCCGGTCTCTATATCTGGAGGCGAGCGCGTTTTGCAGGCGCCGGGATCATCCTCTACGCAAGGCAGTTATGGTCGGCAACAAAGAAGGTTCCCGTTATAGGGCTTGTCTTTTCTAGCAGCCTTCGGAAGCACGCGATCGCATCTTCCCTATCGCTTTTGGCGGTCATAGCTGGTGCGCTGGGTGTCTGGCTGCCAGCTTTAGTCTACGTTCTCCATGCAAGTGCCCCGTTTGGCCCGCAGCTAATTCTGACTCGCGTGAACGTAACGACTGCAACGAACGGCGAGCTCTTAATCCTGGTTCCCTCCCTACTCGCGCCGTGTGGCCTGTTATTGTTTGGACCGTGGAAAGAGGCCGCTCGTCTTTGGCATCAAGTCGGTATCATTGCGGTAACAGCGCTGGTGTATCTTGCTGCTGTGGTTGTAGCAACGACCCAGCTTTCTGGCGGAGTAAAGGATACGAATGCGCTAGTCTTGGCCTCGTGGGTCGGCTTGGCGCTGGCGGTGATCATGCTGTATTTGTATGAGTTGCTAGATCGACTGTCTCCGAACGTATTCAGTTCGAACGATGCTGAAGAGAAGAACTTGCTTAATCAGTTGTTAGACCGGCGTGAAAGGCGCGGCGAATGAAGCGCTCCGAATATTTGTCTATTCCTGCATTGCGGCTTACGCAACCCATTGGCATTTTCTACGCGACTGCCTTGGCCGCATCGCAGTTGGCCGAGATTGCGTACGCCGACGTACGCCATTTAGAAACTTCAACTACCGAAGTAGAGCAGTATATGGGAATTCAACGGAAGCTGGACCCAGGCCGGCTCTTGGAAATTGAAGAGTACGTGAAGACCGTTGATGCGTCATTTCCAACGAGCATTGTCATTGCCGTCGCAGATGAGAGATCGATGACGTTCGATGAGCGCGATTCTAGATTAACGTTTTATGATGTGTTTGAAGACGACGAAGGTCCCGCGGGTCCCCATCGCGAGATTGCAAGAATATTAGACGGCCAACATCGGCTCGCGGGCTTAAATCGGGCGTCGCGGGACTTCGACCTTGCGATTACCGTATTTCCTACGATTGATATAGCAGACCAAGCGTATATCTTCGCTACGGTAAATCTAGCTCAAACGAAGGTAAATAGAAGTCTAGTTTTTGATCTCTCCGAATACTCGAGGAATCGTAGTCCTGAAAAGAGCTGCCATTACGTTGCGGTCACGCTGAACCGTGCGCCTGGCTCGCCATTTCACGATCTGATAAAGCGTCTCGGTTCGGCAACGCCAGGAGTTGCCGGCGAAACGCTGACGCAAGCAACATTCGTACAATGTCTGTTACCTTACATCACGAAGAACTGGCGAAGGGACCGGGATGACCTCCGCCGTGGTCACATCATTCATCGTGCCAATGCAAGTGAGTTCCAATCAACTCCGTTTCGGAACTTGTTCTTAGCGGAGCGTGATGATGTTATTGCCGATATCCTATGGAATTATTTCGACTCAGTGAGGCAGCGATGGCCGCTTGCGTGGGCCAGCACTCAGCGTGGCGCAATTATTAGACGCACGAATGGATTTAGGGCATTTATGAATGTCCTGCGAAGGGCGTATCTCGCGTTAGCTGGTAATGATATCCGGCAGCCTAGCCGGGATGAGTTTGCGCGTATCTGGGAACGTTCAACGTTGAAAGATGCCGACTTTGTCGTTGAACGGTTCCACCCCGGCACGTCGGGGGAGCGAGCGTTGACCCGTGAACTCGAGTCGGCTGTTAATATTTTCCGTACGAGCCGGGGCAGTTCAGTTGCAAAGTAAGCTGGATTTCCTTGTTTCGACGGGATGGCGGGCGATTATCTGCTTGATCGGAATCGGCGATACGTGGACCCGCTGATCATCACCGTCGCGCCCGTCGGGGCCGAAGTCATGCCCGACCAGACGCCCTATCTGCCCGTCACGCCCGTGCAGCTCGGGGAGACTGCGCGCAAGATTCGGGCGGCGGGGGCGTCCATCGTGCACGTGCACTGCCGTAATGACGACGGGTCCAACACGCACGACATCGAGCGGTTCCGGCATGCGTACGAGGCGATCCGTGCCGCGGGCGATCTCATCGTGCAGTTTTCCACCGGCGGGGCGATCGGGATGACGCCCGAGGAGCGCGCCGCGCCGCTCGCGCTGCGGCCCGAGATGGCGACGCTCACCTGCGGCACGGTGAACTTCGGCGACGGCGTCTTCGAGAACAGCTTTCCGATCATGCGCGGGATCGCCGCCAAGCTGGACGAGTTCGGGGTCACGCCGGAGCTGGAGATCTTCGATCTCGGCCATCTCTCGAACGCGAAGCGGCTCGCCGCCGAAGGCGCGATCCGCCTCCCCGCTCACGTTGATTTCGTCCTCGGCGTGCCGGGCGCGCTCGAAGCCTCGGTCGAGCATCTCGTCGACTGCGTTCGCGCGCTGCCCGCCGGCTGCACTTGGTCGGTCGCCGGCGTCGGGCGCATGCAGCTCACGCTCGCCGCGGTCGCCGTCGCGATGGGCGGGCACGTGCGCGTCGGGCTCGAGGACAACCTCTACTACAGCAAAGGCCGCCTCGCCACGAACGAGGAGCTCGTCGCCCGAGTCGTCCGAATCGCCGGCGAGCTCGGCCGCCCCGTCGCCACTCCGGACGAAGCACGCCGCATCCTCCGCCTGCCGAGCACCGCAGCCGCGTAGTCCCGACTCCCGCCGCCGCGGAGCGCGCCGCAGCCGCGTAACTGCCGTTCGCGTGCGCCGGCTCAGCGTTCCCTAGGAGTCCGCGCCGCTTGGCCGGAACTCGCGTCGGTTCGTTCCCGGGAGGTTCCTCCGCTGTTCACGTACGTCGTCCGCCGGACTCTGCAGAACATCCCGTTGCTCTTGCTGGTCTCGGTCGTGCTCTTCTCGATCCTTCAGAAGGCGCCGGGCGGCCCGCTCACGCCGTACCTGCAAAATCCGCACATCACCGAAGCCGACATCATCCGGCTCAAGCACAATCTCGGCCTCGACCAGCCCGTGTACGTGCAGTACTTCAAGTGGCTGTTCCGCGTGGTGCAGGGCGATTTCGGCTGGTCGATGTCCAACTCCGAACCGGTCACGCAGGCGATCTTGGACCGCCTCCCCGCGACGCTGGAGCTCATGGGCTGCGCCTTCGTGTTCTCGCTCGTGATCGGCGTGACGGCCGGGATCATCAGCGCGGTGCGCCAGTACTCCTGGCTCGACTACACGGTCACCACGCTCGCGTTCTTCGGGCAGTCGATGCCGGTGTTCTGGTTTGCGCTCATGATGCAGCTCGCGTTCTCGGTGGTGGGGGTCCAGGCGTTCGGCTACCGGTTCTCGCTGCCGTCCGCGGGCATCTCCACGTCGGACACGTTCGACTTCTTCGACCGGCTGCAGCATTTGATCTTGCCCACGGTCGTGCTCTCGCTGCTGTTCATCGCGCAATGGAGCCGCTTCATGCGCAGCTCGATGCTCGAAGTCGTGCGCACCGACTACATGCGCACGGCGGCCGCCAAAGGCGTCTCGCAGCACGCCGTTATTTTGAAGCACGGCCTGAAGAACGCGCTGATCCCGCTCGTGACGGTCATCGCGCTGTCGCTGCCCGGGCTCGTCGCCGGCGCGGTGGTCACCGAGACGATCTTCGCCTGGCCGGGAATGGGACGGCTCTTCATCAACGCGCTCCAGCAGTTCGACTTCGCGCTGCTCATGGGCTACATGATGCTCGTGTCGTTCCTGGTGATCTTTTTCAACCTCATCGCCGACGTCTGCTACGCGTGGCTCGACCCGCGCGTGAAGTACACCTGACATGGCCGCTTCACTGCCGCTCGACCCGTCCGCCGTGGGCGCCGCCGAAGAGTCGGCGCCGAGCCGCAATACCGTCTGGCGCCGCTTCCGGCGCCACAAGGTCGCGCTCGCCGGCGGCGTCATCATCGTGCTGATGGCGCTCGTCGCGATCCTTGCGAACATCATAACGCCGGCGGATCCGAACTTCATCGACCAGATCCACTGGCAGGGCTATCCGCTCGCGCCGGGCATCGCCGGACATCTGCTCGGCACCGACGAGAACGGGCGCGATCTGCTCGCGCGGCTCATCTTCGGCGCGCGCATCTCGCTGACGGTCGCGCTCTTCGCGGTCATCATGGAAATCTCGATCGGAACGTTCCTCGGCGCGATCTCCGGCTATTACGGCGGCTGGATCGATTTCATCATCATGCGCGCGACCGACGTCGTGCTGTCGATCCCGCTGCTGCCGCTGCTGCTGGTGCTCACCGCGATCGTCGCCGGCACGTCGCAGAAGGCGTCGCTCAACTTCGGCGTCATCGTGCTGATCATCGGCGGCCTCTCATGGCCGTCCGTCGCTCGTCTCGTGCGCGCGTCGTTCTTGTCGCTGCGCGAGCGCGAGTTCGCCGAGGCGGCAAAGGCGCTCGGCAACCGGGACGGCCGCATCATCTTCCGGCATCTGCTGCCCAACGCGATCGCGCCGATCATCGTGCAGGCGACGCTCGAAGTCGCGAACGTCATCATCCTGGAATCGACGCTGTCGTTCCTCGGCTTCGGCATCCAGCCGCCGACCGCGTCGTGGGGCAACATGCTCGCGAACGCGCAGTCGAACATCACCGTGGCGCCGTGGGCGGCGATCTTCCCCGGGTTGTGCATCCTCATCACCGTGCTCGCCATCAACTATCTCGGCGACGGGCTGCGGGACGCGCTCGACCCTAACATGCGCTAGCAGGTTTTGGCGAGATTTGTTCGCCGAGACTGCTCGGCATAGCGAGGGGCCTGTAGTTCGGCGGCGAAGCCGCGGGTTGTGATGGCTGCGGGTGGGACGATCATCGCGATGGGCGGCGGTGGCTTCGTCATGCGAGACGTGCTGACGCCGCTGGACCGGTACGTGCTCGCCTTGTGCGGCAACGCGCGGCCGAAGGTGTGCTTCGTGCCGACGGCCAGCGGCGATCCGGTCGGGGTCCTGCAGCGGTTCCACCAGCTGTTCGGCGCGCTCGGCTGCCGGCTGTCGTACGTGGACGTGTTCCGACAAGCCGTCGACGACCTCGACGGCTTTCTCGCGGATCAGGACGTGGTGTACGTCGGCGGCGGCAATACGCGCAACATGCTGCTGCTGTGGGAGGCGTGGGGCGTCGACCGCGCGCTGCGCTTCGCGTACGAGCGCGGAACGATCCTAGCGGGCGTGAGCGCGGGCGCGCTGTGCTGGTTTCGCGAGGGCATCACCGACTCGTATCCCGGCCGGCTGCTGCCGCTGCAATGCCTCGGTCTGATCGACGCCAGCTTCTCGCCGCACTACGACGTCGAGCCCGGCCGGCGGCCCGCGTTTCAGCAGCTCATCGCGTCCGGCGAATTGCGAGCGGGATATGCGGCGGACGACGGCGCGGCGCTGCGGTTCGACGGCGGCGTGCTGCGCGAAGTCGTCGCCGAAGACGCGGGGAAGTTCGCGTACCATGTGTCGCGCTCGGGCGACGCGGCGCGCGAAGAGGTGCTGCCGGCGCGGCTGCTTTTCGCATAGCGCGCTCAGCGGCGGGCGTTACGCCGACGCGATGCGGCTTTTCAGCAGGCGCGTCGCGGCGTACGTGACGCCCGCGAGACCGAACGGAATCGGCGCGTACGCGATGCACCACACGAGCGCGCTCAGCAGCGATATCACGGTGTCGGCGAGGGCGTTGAGCCCGCTGTGCCACGCGCCGTCGATGCGCGCGGTCGGACCGGGCTTCGCGGGCGTCGCGTTCGGGCGGTCTTCGGTGAGCGTGATCGATATCGTGCTCGTCGCGACGCGGTGCACGTCGTGCTTGTGCTGCGCTTCCAGCTGTTCGATCTGGCCGCGCACCTCGCTCAGATTCTGCTGCACGGTGAGGATCTCTTCGACCTTACCGCCTTTGTCCATCAACTTGCGCAGGTCGGTCTCTTCGCGGCGCAGGTTGCGCAAACGCGCTTCCTCGTCCACGATCGTCGCATCCACGTCTTCGGCATCGATCGCGCGGTTCTGCACGACGCCGAGCGCCGCGAGACGGTCGAGCGTGCCGTCGAGCCGGTCGGACGGAACGTCCACCTCGAGCGTCGCGGCGTGCACGGCGTCGGTGGTGCGGGGGCTCGAGTCGGCGAGCGCGACCACGTCGCCGCCCGCCGCACGTACGGCGGACTGCG